>CAZCBT010000001.1:0-20297 GCA_964497015.1 Candidatus Woesearchaeota archaeon
ACAGCCCCTTTAAAGGCTGATAATTTATTAATTATAAAATTTATGTTTTTTCTTTCTTCTCTTCAGTGGCGGTTTCTTTTGGTTTTAGTTTTTCAACTTCGCTTTTGAATTTTTCTTGGATTTGTTTAAGGCCATCTTGCAATTTTTTCCTTTTTTCTTCATCCACTTCAAGATCTTGCTTCTCAAACAGCTCGTTGTACTTTCCAGCATTAATTTCTTCTATAACTTCTTTAGGATCTTTACTTTCTACTAGCACACCCATTTGCTTACATGTTCCAAGAATGCATTTGGTTGCGGTCTTTAAGGAATTTACAACCATGCTTTCCATTTTCATCCTTGCTATTTTAATCGCATCTTCTATTGCAAGGTTGCCCACTTTTTCTATATGTGGAAAACTCGCACCTTTTTCAATGTTGCAGAATTTTTTAATAAGCTCGGCAGCTGGTGGTGTACCTATTGTAATTGTATAATTTTTTCCTTCAACATCTATTTCTACAGGAACTTTCATACCTTTAAAGTCTTGAGTTTTTTTGTTTATCTCATCAAGAACTTGTTTGATGTTAATTCCAGCAGGACCCAATGTTTGGGCCATTTGTGGGTTGGCTGTAGCTTTTCCACCTTCCACAATTAACTTTATCTTTGGCATTTTATTCTTCTTTTTCTTGCTCTTCTTCGGACTCGCGTCTTATTACTTTAATAGCGTCCATCTTAAGCGGAATAGGGATTGGCGCTGTTGCTTCAAGCAACTCAACAACAACCTCTTCTTTTGCTTCATCAACCTTTTTAACTTTTGCTTTTTCTCTTTTAAACGGACCAGAAATGATTTCAACAATATCATTAACCTTTACAATCATCTTTGTTTTTTCTTTAACAAACATGTGTTCTATTTCTTCATAGCTTACCGGCTTTGGGAGAATACTTTTTGCATATGGGATTCCTTTAACAGCAAGCTCTGCTTCTTTAGCGTCAAGAGCTTCTATTAAAACATAACCCCTTAATCCATGGGGTCTTGCGAGAGCATAAATTTGTAATTTTTTCTTTCTCGCATTTGCCTCTACAAAATCCATTACCTGATCTTCACGATTTGCTGTTGTTTTTAGTATGAATATCATGTTATCCCAGCTAACCTCCATAATAGGTTTATTACAAAACCTATAAACCCGATTATCAACATCCCCATTCCAGTAACTTTAACAATTGTCATAAATTCATCTTTAGAAGGCTTCCTTGTAATTTTCCATACCCTAATACATTCCAAAATAAAACTTTTAGCCTTCACAAAAAGATTTTTAATTGCCATAAAAATTAGGCAATAAAATTATTTAAAAAGTTTATGTTTAGTCAATAAACTCTATGCCAAGTTCGCTTTCTATTTCTTTTTGTTTCTTTTCTTTCATTACACTCCTCGGCCCGAAGATTTGAGGACTTGTAACGCCGGTGATTATTAATAAAACCTTTATTGTTTTATCCATATCCTCAGAAACTTGCGCACCCCAAATCAACTTTGCGTCTTCATCAAGCTTTTCTGAAATCTTTTCCACAACAAGCCTCGCTTCCTCCAGCGTTAAATCAGAACCGCCTATAACATTAATCAAGGCACCTTCAGCACCAGAAATTTCAACGTCAAGTAATGGGTTATTTATCGCTTTTTCTACAGCCTCTTCAGCTCTCTTGTCTGTATCTGATTCACCTACACCAATCATTGCCACTCCACCTTTACCCATTACAGCTTTTATATCTGCAAAGTCCAAATTAACTAATCCTGGTTTTGTAACAAGTTCGGCTATGCCTTTTACAGCGTTTGTTAAAATTTCATCAGCAATCTTGAATGACGTATTAATTGGCAAGTCTGGAGCCATTTCAAGAAGTTTGTCATTTGGAATTACAATTAGTGTATCAACAACATTTTCCAATTTTTCTAATCCCATTATCGCATTTTCATATCTTCTTTGACCTTCCATAGAAAAAGGTAAAGTTACTATTGCAACAGTTAGTATTCCAAGCTTTTTTGCTATTTCCGCTATTACAGGAGCACTTCCTGTTCCTGTGCCCCCACCAAGTCCACAGGTTATGAAAACCATGTCTGCCCCTTCCAGAGCTTGCTTTAATTCATGTTCTGATTCTCTTGCGGCTTCTTCGCCAATTTGAGGAATACTTCCAGCACCTAGACCACCAGTAAGTTCCCTACCAATAAGAACTTTCCTGTTGGCATTCGTAAACAACAAGTCTTGAGCATCAGTGTTCACAGCAATGGTTTCGACACCAACAATCCCAACTTCGGATATTCTATTAATAGTATTATTTCCAGCACCACCTGCTCCGACAACTTTAATCTTTGCTTTTTGCATATAAACAAGTCTTTCAAGTTCTTCGTCTATTTGAGCAGAAACCTTTTTGGAACCTATTTCGATTTGATATTCTGGTGGTGCTCCCTCCATGGTGTAATTAGAGAGTGGGTATAATATTTAAACTTTTCACTACTGAAAACTATATTTTAACTTTCAACTCTTTTATTTCCTTGACAAGCTCCTTTATGCTTCTTTCTATTTCTTGTTTAATCGCTTCCGGCAGCTTTTGTTTTATTTCTATTTCCGCCTTAGAATTTTGTACTTTAATAGCGTAGCTATCTTTTGCTAGACCATAATTCTCAAGCAAGCATTCTATTTTTTCTTCTGGTTTTGTTATCTTTTTTGTGGCTTTTATTTCATAAACAAGTGTTTTTCCAGCAAGCGGGTGATTAAAGTCTACAAGAATCCTTCCTCCAGATCTTGAAACAACAGTTCCTATAAGACCTTCTATGTTCACTCTTAGCCTAGGAATGGGCGCTACGTCACTATTTTTAAATGCGCTTGCAGATATAAGTTTTAACAAGCTTGCGTCTCTTTTGCCAAATGCCTTTTCTGGTGGAACTTCTATGGTGTAGAGCTTGCCAATTTCTTTTCCGATTAGTCCTTCTTCAAGACCCTTAATTAGAAATCCTTTACTGATACATGTTCTAATCGGCTTAATGTCTTTTTCGTCAATTCCCAATTCTTTGGCCTTTTCTTTACTTGTTATGTCAACAAGTTTACCAGTTTCTTTAACTCTTGCAACAAATTCCAATTCAACAAAGTCGTTAGCATTTATTTTTTCCATGGAGATTTTGTTTAGGAAAAATTTAAAAATTTAATCAAAAATGGTTACCACTATAGAATAGAAATATTTATAAATAAAAACACTAAGCAAAAAACATGAAAAAGGAAGACTGGCGTGAAAGGTTAGAGAATTCTATCAGAACACATCTTGAATTGCAGATAAGAGAAGCTGCTAAACACAGAGAAGCTTATCTTTCTAGTAACAACCCCGCTATTTCTCAGATATGGTGTGCTATTGCAAATTTGTCCAAACAGGTTTTTGAATTAAGTTTGAAATTAAGATTTCTCGAAAGAGGTTTACAAGAAATAGTGGAGAAACAACAAGAAATGAAAAAAACAAAGACAAAAACAACAAAGAAAAAATCAACAAAGAAAAAGAAATAATAACAAAAAATTTATAAATAAACTCTTAAAAGAAAATTTTATGTCAGAAATAAAGCTTGTTTCGGTCGGTTCTTTGAAAGTTGGAAGTTATGTAATTGTTGATGGCACAGCATGTATTGTCAAAAACATACAAATCTCAAAACCAGGGAAACATGGACATGCAAAAGCAAGGGTCGAAGCTGTTAGCATTGTAGATGGAAGCAAAAAGGTTTTTGTTAAACCAACGCACGACAATATTGAAGTACCAATAATAGAAAAAAGAAATGCCCAAGTGTTAAGTGTGGCGGGGGATAAAGTAACAGTAATGGACATGGAAAGTTACGAAACTTTTGATATAAAGATACCTGAAGAATTTAAAGATAAGGTCAAAGAAGGTTCGCAAATCTTATACTGGGTGATATTGAACGAGAAAGTGATAAAAGATGTTAAATAAAAATGGCAACAAAATTTCCAGAAGCGGCAAAGAGATTGTTTGAAAGAGTATATGTTTGTAGAAAGTGTAAAACTAAAATAAGAGCACATCCTCAAAAGGTATTCTTAAAAAAGGTGAAATGCAGAAAATGCGGCTCAAAGGCATTAAGACCAATAAGAAAAGGAAAATAAAATGAACATTAACCTTTTGCTTGTTATAATTTTTTATAGTTTGATAATCTTATTTCTCTATAAGCATAGAAAGAATGTTGAAATACAAAATAAGATTTTCGTTCTCTACAAGACAAAACTTGGTTTGAGGTTAATGGATAAGGTTTCTTCAAAACTAAAGCGCTTATTAAATTTTCTTGGATATGTTTCTGTGGGTGTAGGATTTATTGGGATGGGGTTTATTTCTTTCTATCTTTTTAAAGGAACGTTACACTTGCTTTTAAAACCAACATCAACACCTATGCTCGCTCCTGTCTTACCCGGAATAAAACTCCCTGGTTTGCCTGTTTTATCTTTTTGGCATTGGATCATTGCGATTTTATTTGTTGCTGTTGTGCACGAATTTTGTCATGGCATTTATGCAAGATTAAAAAACATAAAAATAAAATCTTCTGGATTTGCTTTGCTTGGTCCAATACTTGCTGCTTTTGTCGAGCCAGACGAAAAGGTTCTTTCAAAAAGAAAAGTAAAAGACCAAATGTTTGTATTCTCAGCAGGACCTTTTGCAAACCTTATTTTTGCTGCAATATTTTTATTGGTTGGTATGCTCATAATAAACCCCATAATCCTTGCTACTGTAGATTTTTCTGGTGTTAAAATTGTTTCTGTTCAAGAGGGCTATCCGGCTAATCTTTCAGGAATAAGAGTTGGAGAAGAAATTTTAGAAATTAATAACAAAACCATTAACACTGTACAGAATTTTACAGAAGAGTTAGCAAATTTAACCCCCAGTCAAATAGTAACCATCAAGACAAATTCTTCTACATATGTTGTTAACGCAACAAAACATCCTAAAAATCCAGACAAAGGTTATCTTGGAATTTCTGTTACACCGCTTAACATTACGCTAAAAGAGAAATTCAAGAAATTTGGGTTCTTGAAGTATTTTCTGTTTTGGATTTCTGAATTAATATTTTGGTTATGGGTAATTAATTTTGGTGTTGGTTTATTTAATTTACTTCCACTTGGTCCGATTGATGGGGGAAGAATGTTTTTTGCTTTGATTTTCAGTTTTGTTAGAAAAAAAGAAAAAGCTAAAAAGATCTTCGCTTTCGTTACAGCATTGTTTTTGTTTTTAATCTTCATTAATTTATTACCTTACTTGATTAAGTTATTAATCTTTTTAGCAAAACCAATTACAATTTTATTTTCATAAAAATTTTTTTTGAAAAATTTTCTAAAAAATTTAAATAGAAAAATATTTAAATAAAACTAAACTAAGATTAACAACAAAAAGCTTGGGAAAAAGAGGTGAAAAAACAAATGGCTGCAAAAAGAAAAAAGGCCACAAAGAAAAAAACCACAAAGAAAAAAGCTCCAAAGAAAAAAGGAGTAAAGAAAAAGGTTACTAAGAAAAAAACCACAAAGAAAAAGAAAAGAAGATAAACTTCTTTTTTCTTTTTTAATTTTATACTAGTTCTAAAATGAAAAGTTTAAAGGAGCAACATTATTATCTTGTTGGAAAACATTCCGCCGTTAAAATTTGCACTTGGACGAAGAAAAGTTTGGTGAACGAAGATTTTTGTTATAAACAAAAATTCTATGGGGTGCAAAGCCACAGATGCTGTCAAATGACCCCTTGCTTGTATTGTTGCAATAGGTGTATTTATTGTTGGCGCGATACTTCTCAGTTTCTTAGCACAATTCCAAAACAAGAAGATGAACCAGAATTTATTTTTGAAAAGTGCATAGAAGGCCAGAGGGTTTTGCTTTCCGGATTCGGCAGCAATCCAAAATTGGACTGGGAAAAATTCAGGGAAGCACAATATCCAAGATTTTGGGCTATCTCTTTAGCAGGAGAACCTTTGCTTTATGGAGGACTTTCAGAATTTTTACACTTATTAAGGATGAAAGGTCATACCTCTTTTCTTGTTACAAATGGGCAATTCCCAGAAAGGTTAGAAGCTCTAAAAACTTTGCCAACACAACTTTATCTCTCTTTAGATTCCCCTTCAAAAGAAATTTATAAAAAAGTTGATAGGCCTTTGTTAAAAGACTTTTGGGAAAGGCTAACAAAAACAATAGAAATCTTTTCTACTCTTAAAACAAGAAAAGTAGTGAGGTTAACATTGGTAAAAGATTATAACATGCGCAATATAGAAAGTTATGCAGGGTTAATAGAAAAAGCAAATCCAGATTTTGTTGAAGTCAAGGCTTACATGTGGGTTGGTTATTCAAGAAAGTTTTTGAAAATTGAAAATATGCCATCTCATGCAGAAATTAAGAAATTTGCCGAAGAAATAGAAAAGTTAACTTCTTATAGATATGCAGATGAAAAAGAAAATTCAAGGGTTGTTTTGCTAACTAAAGGAACAAAAAATACGAGATTAGATTAAAAACTAAACTTCAATTAATTTTCCTTGTTTTCCTGGATTGACAATAACAGTAGAATTTATTTTATCAATAACATTTGCATTTTCATGGAAGTGACCACAAATAACAAGTTTTGGTTTTGCTTGTTCTATGAATTTTCTAAAGCTCTTATTTCCTCTATGCCCAAGTCCGCTGAGGTAATCCAATCTTGTACCATAGGGTGGTGCGTGTGTTACAAAAATTAATGTTTTATTTTTGTTGTAGTGTTCCAAAAATCTCTCAGCAATCTTTTCAAATTCCTTGCTCTCTTCTGTAAATCCTTCACCACCGTAACCGAAGATAACATAATTACCAATTTCGTAAGATCCCTTATGGATATCTATTGCAAAATCTTTGAACTCTTTGCAAATCTCATAAATTTCCTCATCTGTTTCGTGATTGCCGGGAATGATAAGGAACGGCTTTTTCAAATCAGAAAACTCCTTGATAAGCTTTACAAGATCGTTTCCGAAATTGGAAATGTCTCCTGCACAGATTATTAAATCTGGATTTTTATTCTTGATGGCTTGTTTAATTTTTTCAAGCGTGCTAAAACTTCCATGCAAATCAACAAATGCAAAAATTTTCATGAAAGAATCTCAAAAAATAAAAGAATTTAAAACTTATGTTTCGTAGCCGCTAAGGAATGCTGCTTCTCTCCCTTCGATTTCGTCGTCTTCAAGCATCTCGTTGATTTTTTCAAAATCGTAGTTCATTTTCATCGCCCTCCCCTGGCACTTCTGTTGGCAAGTTGTTAATAAGCTCGTTGAAGAGGGATTCTATCTCCTCCATATTTATCCAGTTATTTATCCACACTTTCATTCTTTCATCACCTCTAACTGCTTAAAGAAAAAGCCTTTTAAAAGTCCTGCGCGTAAACTTGGCAATTTGCAATTTACTCTAATATGTATTCTTGAACATATATCTTTTTTCTTCCGTTTTTAATGCAAATCTCTTTACTTGCTCTTCATCCCATTGTTGAAGCTCTTCAAAAAGTATATTGTTGGGGTATCTGTATTTTCCATTTTCCTTAATTAAAATATATATTTCCAACGACTTTGCAATAGATGGTGATAAGCCTAAGCCCCCAATACAATATTCCAAAAATTTTTCAGGACCGCTTTTTATTGCTAATAAAAAGTCAAAGAGTGAAATTTTTATGGTATGATCTAGCTGTTTTGCAGCGTCCAAGAAATTTTCATATAAAGAAGTAGCGTATGTTTCTAAAACAAGATGTTCGCTATTATAATATTTCATTTTTCAAATTCTTTAAGATTTTTGAATTTTGTTCCGTAATAAACAAGTGTTGATCTTCCTGGACCAGTTGCTTCTTCTGTTGTTATTAACTTTTCCTTTTCAAGCTCTTTTATCTTTCTGAAAAATGTTCTATATGGCATTTCCAATTGATTTTTAAATATTTCATGTAACTCCTTAATGGATTTTCCTGAGTTGCTCTTTATTAAATTTAAAATTTTTTTCTTTTCATTAACAAGCGAATCGGAGCTTCCTAATTTAAAGGTGTCAAGCTTTTTAATTGCTTCTTTTACTATTTCACCATAAATCTTTTTTGAACTCTTCTCTTCAGCAATTAAGCCTGACTTTCTCATTAAATCCAAACCAACCCTAACATCACCAAATTCAAAGGTCTTGTCAACAATAAGTTTAAATGCTTCATTATCCCAAACATTTGGGAAGAATGCATACCTTTTTCTTTCTTCTAAGATATCTTTTAGCTCTTCATAGTTATATTCTCTAAACTCCAAGGTTTCTGGAAGCAATCTTGACTTTATTCTACTATCAAGCTTTGCAAGAAATTCTTTTTCATTTGTGATTAGAATTATCGTTTTCCTAAAGATATCTTCAAGTAAGGCATAGATTATGCTTTCTTCCTCAAGCTTATCAACCTCATCAAGAACAAATACTGCTGCGTTCTTGTTTATTATACTAGCCACATCTTTTAGCAATTCTTCTGTGTTTTTATTTTGTACAAACCTATAACCAATTTGCTGGCAGATTTCATTTAATATTTTAAAAGCTGTATTTGTTTTCCAGCAATTTATATAAATAGTATGTACTTCACTTGTTTCTTGCTCGAGTTCTCTTAAAACCCATCTTACAGCAGCTGTTTTCCCTATGCCAGGCTTGCCTGTGATAAAAAGATTTTTTCCGCTTCTTCCTTGCAACAATGGAGTAATACAAGAAGCAACATATTTTTGCTCATTTTCCCTATGCTTTAAAACTTTCGGAATATAATCAAAGTCCAATGCTATTTCATCTTGGAATATAGTTCCTTTATCTTTGAGAATTTCATCAAAAATGCCCATACTTATTTAACTACCTATGAAATTATAAATTTTTTTATACTTCTTCAACACCTTCTTTGCCAGGAACAATGAACCTTATTCCGATACCTATTCTAAGTAAAGCCGCTAATAACGCCATATGCTCCTTTCCGCTTCCAGATATGATATTCAAAGCCACATCTCCTTTTAACTTATCTCTAAGCTGCTTGAAAACACTTTCTCTTATTTCACTAACTTCTTGTTTTGGATTGATAATTACGAATTTTATTCTGCTGTCATTAAGCTTTAAGGTCTTGACGCCGAATTCGTCTGTAACAAGGTAAATATTTTCCCAATTTTCTAAGCGGATTATCTTAATAACTTCTTTCCAGCTTCCTTTGCCATATGTCAAGCACGCTACTAAATCTGTCATATTGCAGTGTAGAGGTTTTTCTATATAAATATTTTTAAACTTTTTTGGCTATATCATCACAATGAAGTATAGATTTATTGTTTTTGAAGGCATAGACGGTTGTGGAAAATCAACACAAGCGAGGATGCTGGCAGATTTTTTTGTAAAAAATAATATACCTTTTATTCTAACACAAGAACCAAGTGACAGCAAATACGGAAAAAAGATTAGACAACTTTTAAGCCAAGAAAATCCAGATCCGGATAAGCTTTTGGAATATTTCGTTGGTGATAGGAAATGGCATGTTGATAATGTGATAAGACCTTCTTTAAGCAAAGGTTTTGTTGTGGTTTGTGACAGATACTATCATTCTACATTTGCTTATCAAAGCATCCACCACGGGATTGGAAAAATTTTGAGTTTGCATAAAGACATATTAACACCAGATATAGTTATTATATTTGATATTCCACCAGAGATGGCATTAAAAAGAACAAACACTAACGAGTACTTTGAAAAATTGGATTTTCTCAAAAAAGTTTATAGAAATTACAAAGATTTAAAAGTAATCTTAAAAGGAGAAAATATTGTTTACCTTGATATTAAAGAAAAATCTGTTGAAGAGGTTTTTAAAGAAGTTCTTTCTGTGCTAGGATTAAACTAGCAAAACATTTTTATAATTTCGATTTTTAAAAATAAAATGGCAAGCATTTCTAAAGAAACGCCCCTTGCAGAACTTACCCTTAGAAAATACGAACGCCCCACAGAGCTTTCTAAGCGCGAGTTGATAAGAAAACTATGCCTTTCCCTTGGCTTGCTCCAGCCAGGAGACTCCAGAGATATTATTGTTGATATCTTTCATGTGTTGGTTGAATCAAACTCAGCTTTAACATCTGAAGAAATACAAAATGCTGTTCTTGAATCGAGAAAAAGAGAGAACCTTCCATTAAAAGGGGTTGCTCAATCAAATATAAGAAGGCAAATAAGAAAGCTTAGGGAGCTCTTCATTGTTGAAAAAGCAGGAAATTCTTATAGGATCTCAGAAAACGAAAGCCTTTTGCGAATCTTTGAAGAAAAAATAGAAAAATTTTATTTACCTTCCATTGTAGAAAGAGTTAAGGAGTATATTAAAGTTCTTGAGCAAAAGATTTATAAATAAAGGAAATCCCCTTTCTCAATCCCGTAGAACTACCTTGATGGTAGGAGGGAAGAATGAATAAAGAACTTTTTATTAAAAAACTCGAAGAACTTCGTAATAAAAATAAGAAAAGAAACTTTACCCAAACTCTTGATGTAATTTTTAATCTTAAGAATATAGACCCCAAAAAAGAAGAAAATAAAATTGATACTTTTATTACGCTTCCCAAGAGCAGGGGTAAGGATATTAAAATTTGTGCCTTTGTTGATAAGGCATTAATAAAACAAGCTTCTGAAGTTTGCGACAAAGTTATTCCCGCCGATGAGTTCCCTGTATGGGGAAAAGACAAAAAGGCGGTCAAAAAACTTGCAAGGGAATATGATTTTTTTATTGCTCAAGCAAATCTTATGCCCCAAGTAGCTAAGATCTTTGGCAGATATCTGGGCCCAAGAGGAAAGATGCCAAACCCAAAGGCTGGCTGCGTTATTCCTCCGGATCTTGTTAATTTAAAACCAATAGTTGATAAGCTTAAGAAAACAGTACGCTTGCAGATTAAAACAGAACCTTCTGTGAAGGTTGCTATAGGCACAGAGGCCATGAGCAATGAGGATCTTGCTGAAAACTTTGTAGCTGTTTATTCAGCACTTGTTCACGACTTGCCAAATCACGAAGCAAATATTAGCCAAATAATATTAAAATTTACAATGAGCTCACCTGTTAAATTAATAGAAAAAGGAAAGAAGAAAAATGAAAGCTAAAGAAAAAAAGAAAAAATTAGTGGAAGAGCTGGCACAACTTATTCAAAAATATCCTGTTGTTGGAATAGCAGATTTAACAAATTTACCATCTTCGCAATTCCAAAAAATTAGGGCTATGTTAAAGGATAATGTTCTTATTAAAGTTACAAAGAAATCTTTAATTGCAAGAGCTCTTGAAATAGCAAAATCCTCAAAATCTGGCATAGAAAAGCTTGAGCAATTTTTGCATGGTATACCTGCGATGGTATTCTCAAATCTTGATTCTTTTAAACTTTCAAAAACACTTGACAAAAACAAAACCCCTGCTCCAGCAAAGCCAGGCCAAATTGCTAACGAGGACATAATTGTTAATGCTGGAGAGACGCCATTTACGCCTGGGCCAATTATCGGGGAACTTGGACAACTTGGTATTAAAACATCTGTCGAAGGTGGGAAGATTGTTATCAAAGAAGATAAGCTTTTGGTTAAGGCAGGCGAAACAATTAACGATAAGGCAGCTGCTTTGCTAGCAAAACTGGGTATACAACCAATGAAAATAGGCATAAACCTTGTAGCAACTTTTGAGGATGGAACAATTTACAAACAAGATGTGCTAAAGATAGACGAAGCCCGGTACTTTGAAATGATCAAACAAGCTTATGCCAATGCATTGAATTTATCAATTAACATCGCTTATCCAACTAAAGAAAATATTAAGTTGCTTATTCTTAAGGCTTCTGCAGAAGAAAAAAGCTTGTTTTCAAAAATCAAGGAGAAATTTGAAGGCTTATCCCAGCAAACAAAACCAAAAGAATCTGAAGCCGAATCAAAGGAAGATCAAACCACACAAGAACAAGCTCAGGAAAAACAAACTAATCAACCTACTGGTGAGCAAGCTGAACAAGCAAAATCGCAAGAAACACAAGCTCCAGTCCAACAAGAAAATTCACAAGCTGATATTAATCAAGATGCCAATCAAAATGCTCAACCAAGCGAACAAAAAGAAAATGCAAAGGGAAGTACAGAAAAAGATTTAAATACTATAGAAAGTGCTTCAACAAGTGTTGCTTCATTGCCGAAAGAAAAATTTGAAGAATATTCGCAACAGGCTCAAAAAATAATTCAAGATTTGCAGGATAATAAAACAAAGGTGTAAAAATGGAACTTATATATGCAGCGCTACTCTTGCACAAGGCTGGCAAGGAAATAAACGAAGCGAACATAAAAAGCTTGCTAGATGCAGCAGGTATCCAAAAGGACGAAGCAGAGATAAAAGCATTGGTTACAGCATTGGAAGGTGTTAACATAGAGGAAGCAATTAAAGAAGCAGCAATTCCAGCAGCAACTCCAGCACCTGCAGCAGAAGCAAAAGAAGAAAAGAAAGAAGAAAAGAAGGAAGAGAAGAAAGAGGAAACTAAAGTAGCCGCAGCCGGTCTTGGTGCATTGTTTGGCTAAAATGTATGAATCTCAGGAACTGAAGAGAAAATACAGAGAATTGGTTAGAGAAATTTCTGAACTCAAAAGAAAGCTCGTTGAACTTGACAAAGAAAGAGAATTCTGGTTTAATAAAAAGGAGTCTCTTAAAAAAGAAATAAGGGAACTGATAAAAAAATTAAAGTCAATCAAATTGAAAAATGGACCTTTCTATAACATTAATGAAATGAAAAAACAACGCGGACACTACGAAACACAAATTCGTAATTTAATGGCAAAACTTAACCAACTTTACAAAGAAGCAAATAACATTTTCAGAAAGCATAAGATAAAGGAAGATCCCTTAAGAATTCAGGAAAGAATAGAAGCCATAGAGAAACAACTTGAAGTTGAAGTTTCTTTTGAAAGGGAAAAGAAATTGATGAAAAAGTTAAAGCAGCTTAAAGAACTCTACAAACAAAGCAAAACAAGAAAATTAATAGAACAAATAGACAAGCTCAAAGAAGAAATATCTAACCTGAGAAAAAAAGCAAAAGAATTCCATAGGAGAATGGAACAAGCAATAAAAATAAAAGACGGCTACGGAAAATTTATAGAACTCTCAAGAAGGATAAACGAACTAAGAAAACAGCAAGAGGAAGCATTTAACAAATTTATTCAATTTAAAAGAGAATTTGCAAGCGTTAATAATCTGTTAAAAGAAAAACTTGAAGAAGCTGCAAAACTTCAACAGAGGATAGAAATTGCAAAACTTCCAAAACAAAAGCAGTTGAAAGCCTTAATCAAAACAAAAGCAAAAGATGTTCTTGAAAAACTTAAAAAGAAAAAACGTCTTGAAACAGAAGACTTGTTAATATTACAGGAAGCTGAGAAGGAGAAAGAATGATCTTTCAGGATCTTATAGAATGGACAAAAGCCAAATTTTTGCCATATGATTTTTTGGGACTATTTGTGCTTGCTTTTATGGAGGCTTCTTTTTTTCCTGTTCCTCCAGATGTTTTGCTTATTTTACTTTGCTTGCTTAATAAAAATTTATTTTTATTTTATGCTCTTATCACAACTATTGGCTCTGTTCTTGGAGGAATACTTGGGTATGGCATAGGATATCTTGGCGAACACTATATTTTGGAAAAGCTGTTTTCAAAGAAAAAGATAGAAAAAGTTCATAGGCTTTTTAACAAATATGAAGCCTGGGCAATATTCATTGCTGGTTTTACACCAGTACCATACAAAGTTTTCACTATAGCAGCAGGCGTTTTTTATGTAAACATTAAGAAATTTGTACTCTTTTCATTTCTGAGCAGGGGTTTAAGATTTTTTCTTGAAGCATTTTTGATATTTCTTTTTGGAGATCTTATTTTATTTTTACTTGAAAATTATTTTGACATTCTTACTATCTTTGGTGTCTTGGTTTTGATTGTAATCTATGTTTTTTATGTTCGCTTTTATAAGAAGTGATATCTTTCCAAATTTTCTTAACATCTGTATACACAGGAATTGCTTTAATTTTGAAAAGCCAAACTAACAAGAACCATATTCCAACAACAATAACACTTGACAACAAATCCCAAAATAACATATGCACAGCTTGAAAACTTTCAAAACCAAAATGAAATAGTAGATAACACAACAAACCAATTCTTAGAATATTTACAAAGAGTATCATCAAACTTCCAACAACAAAGAGGCAAATTCTTCTAGCAATTCCGAGATCTGCTGTTAGTATTATTAACATATACAAAAGCAAATAAGCATAGTCACCAATACAAGGTCTTGAAAGTATTAAATAATGGTCGTTAATAATTATGGTGCTTCCTGTTAAAACAAAATTAATGTTGAGAATTTTTAGTAATAAATAGCTTCCAAAAATTGTTGGGTATTTAAAGATGTGATAAAAAACAACAGGGGGTACAAATAAAAGTAAACACCTTATAACAAGCCTTTTGTAGTAATCCATAAGTTTTTTAAATCTAACTCTTTTTTAAGTTTTCCTGAAAAACCACAAACTTTATATATCAGTTGTCATTCTAAAATAGCAACACCTCAAGAAAGGGGGGTTGGTCATGGGCAAATATAAATGCATGTTACATATCTTGGTGTTATTTAGTATTTTAATCGTAAGTGTATCTTTTGGAGCTGGAATTTCTATTTCTCCAGGGGAATTGAAATTTGATAATCTTCATGTTGATGAAGAATCTTCAAAAAATATAACTATCGAAAACAATCTTGATCACGCAATTGAAATAAACTCTTCAGATTTTGAAAAAGACTTAGAAGATTTTGAAGACATAACAGTTAGCATAACACCAAACTCATTAAAGCTTGATCCTGGAACAGAGGGCGAATTTACTATAATTGTAAATGTGGGGGAAGATGCTGATGAAGGCATATACTTTGGTGAAGTATCGCTGGAAAAGGACTCTTCTGTGGATTCCTTTGACGTTGAAGTATGGGTAAATCCAGAAATCTGTGAAGCCGGTGCTGATGAAAATCTAAGGCTCGATGCCGATCTTGGTGATTTGGAAGATAAATACTATCCTGGTGATGAGATAAAACTTGATAATATAGAACTGAAGAATGTGGGGGACGATGAAATCACAGATATAATTGTTGAGATGACAATCTATGATATGACAGATGGTGATGAAGTTACTTCTGTAGAATCTGAAGAAATAAATCTTGACGAAGATGAAGATACAGAGCTTTCTCTTAACTTAACAGTTCCAGACGACATCGACGAGGAGCATGTTTATTATTTAATTGTCAAAGCCTACGAAGATGGCAATGAAGATGAGAACTGTGTTTATGAAATCGAAAAAGATCTTAACTTAGAAAGAAGGAGCAGAGACATGCTTATAACTTTAAAATCCATAAAACCAGAAACAGCAAATTGCGGCGATTATGTAGAATTTGCTGTTGAAGTCAAAAATACTGGAAAGAAAGATGATAGTAGCGTTTATGTTGAGGTACATGAATCGCAATATAAATTTGAAGGAAGAACAGCAGAATTTAGCTTAGATTCGGATGAGAAAGCAACAAAAACAATAAAGATAAAACTTCCAGAAGAAATCGATTCCAGAACATATTATGTAGAAGCCAATGTGCGTTTTGATAATGGCAATAAAGTAAAGTCCGACTTTGGAAGTTTAACAATTAACTGCGCTCCAAAAAATCAACCTCCAGTTGCAAATGCTGGCCAAGATCTTGAAGTAGAGGCTGGCCAAGTTGTGACTCTTGACGGATCAGCAAGTTCAGATCCAGACAACGATCAACTTACTTATGAATGGAAATTAAAGGCAGGACTTGCAGTACAACTTTCAAATCCACATTCAGCTGTAACAACATTCACTCCAGAACACGCTGGAACTTATGTGTTTAAATTAACAGTAAGCGATGGTGAATTTACAAGTTCAGATACAATAACAATTACTGTTAAAGAAACAACAACTGCTGCTACGGGAGGAACTGTTAAATATGAACCAACATCAAGATGGGATAAACTTAGCACAGAAACGTTGCAAAAAATAGCATGGATTGTTGGAATAATAGTTATGCTGATGATAGCAGTCTACTTTGGAAAACTTGCCTTTTCTCCAAGAAGACCATTGCCACCAGAATTGCCAAAGCCATATCCAGAAGAAAAATAAATAAATTCCCTTTCTCTAATTTTTAAATGGAAAAAGTTTTGGAACTTGTAAAGAAAATTCCAAAAGGGATGATTACAACTTATAGAGAACTTGCAAAAGCTTCTGGCTCGCATCCAAGAAAAGTTGCAAAAATTTTAAGCAAGAATCTTAATAACAAAATTCCTTGTCATAGAGTTGTTTACGCTAATGGCTGTATTGCTGGCTATAACAGGGGCGTAAGAAAAAAGATTTCTTTGCTAAGGAAAGAAGGTGTTAAAATTAATGGTAATAAAATTCTAAATTTTCAGGAAATTTTGTATAGATTTAAAGGGCGGGGCGGGACTCGAACCCGCGAATAGCAGGGCTCTGCTAATCATCTTTTATCATAAGCCCTTTCTGCAGCTTCGACAATCTTCTGCCGCCTTAGCCGCTTGGCTACCCGCCCTTTTTCTTTGCAACAATTTTTAATTTAAATAGATTTCTACGGGCCCGGTGGGATTCGAACCCACGACCCTCTGCTTAGAAGGCAGTTGCGCTCTTAATGATATGCGCTATCCAGACTGCGCCACGGGCCCAGATTGTTTTTCAAAATCACATTTATAAAATTTTTGATAAGAAAAATTTATTAACTAAAGATTAGTGTTTTTGTTAAAAAAATGCAAGGTATAGAGATTAAAATTTTAGAGGAAGACCATTATAGAACAAGAAGCGGTTTTGGATATTGGGCAGAAGTTAAAATAGACGGAAAGCGAGCTCTTGGATTTTTAGATTTGAATCATAGAATTAAACAAAATGGGCATAAACAAAGTGGCCACATTTATTTTGAGAAGAGAGATTCAAATTACAATTACAATAGTGTTTTTATCGACTTTAGCATTATAGATGGTTATATAGACATCAAAAAACTTGCAAAATATTTAAATGAGGAATTTTTAAAACAACAGGAAAGTTGAAAATGTACAATAAGGAAATAGATGCTAAATGGCAAAAAGCATGGCAAAAAAGTAAGATTTTCAAAACAGAGATTGATCCAAGCAAGAAGAAATTTTATTGTTTAGAAATGTTTCCTTATCCAAGTGCTTCTTTGCATATGGGACATTTAAGGAATTATTCCATTGGAGACTGTGTTGCAAGATTGAAAAGAATGCAAGGCTTTAACGTGCTTTATCCAATGGGTTTTGATAGTTTTGGTTTACCTGCTGAGAATGCCGCAATTAAACACAAGGCAGATCCAAAAACATGGACTGAAAAAAATATATCAACAATTAAACAGCAAATGTCTATGCTTGGATTTAGTTATGATTGGGAAAGAGAGATCGCTACCCATAGACCAGACTATTACAAATGGAATCAATGGCTTTTCTTGAAATTCCTAGAAAAGGGACTTGCTTACAGAAAAAAGGCACCTGTAAATTTTTGTCCAAAATGCAACACAGTTCTTGCTAATGAACAAGTTATTAATGGAAAATGCTGGCGTTGTAATAGTAACATAGAAATAAGAAACCTTGAGCAATGGTTCTTAAAGATTACAGCTTATGCTGAAGAATTGCTTAATGATTTGAAAAAACTAAAGGGCTGGCCTGAAAATGTAAAAACCATGCAAGAGAATTGGATTGGAAAAAGCGAAGGCACCCTTGTTTATTTCAAGCTTGAGAATTCTTCCAAAATCTTGCCGGTTTTCACAACAAGAGCGGATACGTTATTTGGTGTTACCTTTTTGCTTATAGCTCCTGAGCATCCTGTTGTTCAAGAACTTGTTGCTGGTACAGAATATGAAGAAAAAGCAAAAGAGTTTGCAAGCAAAGTTGTTTTAGAGGAACGCTATTTAAGAACAGCAGAAGAACGCGAAAAAGAAGGCTTGTTTATTGGTAAATACGCCATAAATCCTGTAAATAATGAAAAAGTACCAATATATTTAGCAAATTTTGTTTTACCTGATTATGGTACTGGCATAGTAATGGCTGTTCCAGCTCATGATCAAAGAGACTTTGAATTTGCAAAGAAATACAACTTGCCGATTAAAGTTGTAGTAAATCCTCCTGATGCTGAGTTGCATGCTGAAAAGATGGTTAGTGCTTTTGAAGGATATGGTATCTTAGTAAACTCAGGAGAATTTTCTGGATTGAGCAGCATAGATGCCATAGAAGAGATTACAAAGTATCTTGAAAAAATAGATGCTGGAAAGAAAAGTGTACAATACAAGCTTAGAGATTGGCTTATTTCAAGGCAGCGTTACTGGGGTACACCAATTCCAGTAGTATATTGTGAAAAATGCGGCATTGTTCCTGTGCCAGAAGACCAGCTTCCAGTAATGCTACCAGATCCAAGCAAAGTTAAATTCACAGGCCAAGGAAATCCTTTAGCAAGTTGTGAAGAATTTGTTAATACAAAATGCCCAAAATGTAATGGTGATGCAAAACGTGAAACCGACACAATGGATACGTTCTTTGATAGCTCTTGGTATTACTATCGCTATTGTTCACCAAAGCTTAACAATGTACCATTTGACAAGCAAGCTGTAGATTATTGGCTTCCTGTTGATCAGTACATTGGAGGAATAGAGCATGCTATTTTGCATTTACTTTATTCAAGATTTTTTACAAAGGTTTTGAGAGATCTTGGTTTAGTAAGCACAGACGAGCCTTTTAAGAATTTGCTTACACAAGGTATGGTAACAAAGGGTGGAGCAAAGATGTCTAAAAGTCTTGGCAACGTAGTTGATCCAAGCGAGATTGTTGATAAATACGGCGCGGACACAGCAAGAACATTTATTTTATTTGCTGCCTTGCCAGAAAAGGAACTTGAATGGAGTGACCAAGGTGTTGAAGGCATTTACAAATTTTTACAACGCTTTTACAACCTTTACAAAGAACAACCAGAGTTTAAAGATGGCATTTCTTTTAGAGACAAGGCAATTTTAAGCAAACTTCACAAAACAATTAAAGAAGTCACACAACTTTACAATGAATTTAAGTTTAATTTTGCTATAGCAAAAATCATGGAATTGGTAAGCAGCATTTATAACTACAAGGAATATCCTGTTAATAATAAGGTCTATCAAGAATTGCTTGAAAAAACCGCTTTGTTGTTTGCTCCTGCAGCACCACATATTTGTGAAGAAGTTTGGCACATGCTTGGCAAAGAAAACTTTATTTCTTTAGAAAAATGGCCTTCTTATGATGAAAACAAAATTGACTTACTTGCTGAAGAATCAGAAAAAATATTACATAATGTTTTTGCAGATATAAATTCTATTGTAAAATTAATAAACAAAAAACCAACAAAGATAAGATTGTTTGTTGCAGAATCTTGGAAGTATAAATTTGTTAACAAACTTAGAGAAGAATTCCAGAAAACAAGATTGTTTAACGAGCTAATAAAAGTTCTAGCTGAAAAGGAGCACGCCAAAGATATAGAGAGGATTATAAAATTTTATCTTAAAAGTCCGGAGCTCTTGCCAAATATTTCATTGGAAAAATCACAAGAATTAGAAATACTTAACGAATACAAAGATATAATTGCTAAAGAGTTCAAAGCAGAAATTATCATAGAAGATGCAGAAAGCTCTACAGAAGAAAAAGCAAAAAAAGCACTTCCAGAAAAACCAGCAATCCTTATAGAATGATTAATAACTTGTTAACAATTTTTGTTCTTTAATCAATCTTAACAATTTACTTTCTTTTAATATGTTATCCAGATTAAAATTAAAATTTTTCAAAGCAATTTCTTTAGCTTTTTCTAAAGCAAGTTTTAAATTTTCAAATACCATTGGAGAATTTTTGAATGCGCTTCTGGCAGCATTTCTTACAACCCAAACACCAAGAGGTGCTGCATATTCTGGAGTTTCAAATCTTATCATTAAACATGCTGCTTGTTTTTTAATTGCAAGCAAGTATTCAAGTAAAGCAAGCCTTGCAGCATAATATCCACCTACAGTATTTTCGGCATATGTTTTTCTTCCATAAAAATCTTCAAAGTCTGTAGCAATTTCTATGCTACCAGTAAAATTCCAAACAGATCCTGGCAAATAGAGTTCAAATAACTCATAAGCAAAAACCCTTGGAAAAAGTAAAATAATATAATAATTCCCAAAATAATGTCCATAATATAATTGCCAATTTTCAAGTGTTTCATAATGCTTTATTTCTTGCATGTA
>CAZCBT010000002.1:0-18405 GCA_964497015.1 Candidatus Woesearchaeota archaeon
AAACCTACTCACAAATCCAAGAAGGTTTTACTTACGAAGAGGGCGCAAATTACAAACTAAATTTAATTCCAAAAGTGAAAGTGGACGATAAAGAATATGCTTGTACAACTACAGCAAAAGAGTCTCCAGAAGCGAAGATAGTAAGTTAAAAACCAATTTTCTTTTTCAATTTTTAAAATGAAAGCTACCACTTGGATATCAGCTGTTATCTACTTGGGAATTGCTGTTACAATATTAACAATAGTTCTTTCTGCTGGCATGCCTGTTATCTATAGAATCCGCGATAGAAACACAATAGAGGAAACAAAGGTTATTATGCATACCTTAGATGATGCTATAAGGGATGCTGCTATTAAAGGTCCTGGAAATAAAAGAGGACCTTTTGTTGTAGAAATAAACAAAGGCGATTTTACCATAGATGCAGAAAATGATCTTATTATTTGGAACCTTGAAAATAGCAGATATCTTTACTCCCAACTTGACACTGTATACACAGAAGGAAATCTGCAGATCTTAACAACAAACAGCACAATGCAAAACAGATACAATGTTAAACTAATGCTTAATTACTCAGCTAAAAATATAGACATCAATTCCAATTTTAAAACATTAATGGGAAAATATACACTTTACATAACAAACTATGGTTCTACTCAAGAGGAAAGAATTAACATAACAATAGAAGAAATGAGTTAATACAAAAATTATTTAAACAGAATTATTATTTTTAAATTATGCTTTTTAAAAAGAAAAAACCTGAAGAAAAAGAGGAAACTATTTTTAAAGTAGAAATCCAGCACGAAATCCCTGTTTTGCCAGACTTTCCTAACAAAGAAGACACAGATGTAAGATACCCTCTTATTGAACCATACGCATATGCTCACATTCACTGGGATCCTAAATTTCAAGAAGTTGTTTACGAAATAGAAGAACCAAAACTTAATAAAAAAGAGCAAGAAATTCTTAAAACACTTGAAGAGGGAATAAAGGAGCTAATCAACATTTCCTTTATTTCCATAAAAGAAAAAAATAAAGTTGTTGCCTATCTTGAAAAGAATGCAAAAATCTTGCTTAGGGAACTTGGTATATCTATTAGCAAGGAAACATTTCTGAAGTTGATGTATTATATTTATAGGGATTTTGTTGGGCTTAATGAATTTGAGCCCCTGCTTTGTGACTATTTCATTGAAGATATAGAATGCAATGGCGTGGATACGCCTGTTTATATTGTTCATAGGAAGTACAGAAATTTAAGAACAAGTATTGTTTTCACTTCAATTCCATATCTTGCAAGCCTTGTAGAAAAGATAGCCCAAAAATGTGGAAAATATGTTAGTTATGCTTCTCCAATCCTTGAAGGAAGCTTACCAGACGGAAGCAGAGTTTCCGCTACTTACACAACAGAAATCACATCAAAAGGCCCCTCAATAACAATAAGAAAGTTCTATAAAGAACCATGGAGTCCTGTAAAGCTTATAGAACTCGGCACTGTTAGTCCAGAAATTCTTGCTTATCTTTGGATGGCTGTTGAGCACGAGTTTAATATTATGGTTATTGGTGGAACTGGTACAGGTAAGACAACTTTTTTAAATGGTATAGCATTCTTTATCCCCCCTCAAGCACGAATTGTGAGTATTGAGGACACTCGTGAGCTTATGCTAATGCACGAAAACTGGCTACCAAGTGTTGCAAGAGAAGGTATTGGCTTAGCAAATATTGTTGGCCAGAAATATGGTGAGGTTACGATGTTTGACTTGCTTAAAGAATCCTTCAGGCAGAGACCAGATTATGTTGTTGTTGGTGAAATCAGGGGCAAAGAAGCTTATGTTTTATTCCAAGGAATGGCATCTGGTCACCCTAGCATGGGAACAATGCACGCTAATGATGTTGATACTATGATAAAACGTCTACAAACACCACCAATAAATCTTTCGCCAAGCTTGGTAGAAACAATGGATATTGTTTGTGTAATGGCTAGAGCAAAAACTAAAGGCAAAGAAGTGAGGAGGCTAAAACAAGTAACAGAGGTAATCTCTGTTAGCGAAGAAGGAAGTGCAGAAACAAATATGCCTTTTAAATGGGATCCTAAGACAGACACTTTTTATTATAATTTAGATAATAGCCATGTTATACAACAACTTATTGAGAGGCATGGCTTTACCAAGGAAACTTTAATGCAAGAGTTTGAATTCAGAACAAAGCTGCTTTACGAGCTTTATAGAAGAAAAATATTTGATTACAGAGAAGTTCAAAAAATAATTAATGAATATATGCGTGCTCCAAGACGCGTGTTAAAACAATTCGGAATTATAAAATGAGTCTAGAAGAAATAAAAGCTTATGCAGAATCCTTGCTTGTGCAGGCTGAAAAATACGAATCAATTTCAGCAAAAAAAGAACAAATAGAGCAAAGCATAGACAAAGCCATGGCCAAGGGTTCTGGAAGTGCTGTTAAAAAGCTTAAGGACGAACTAACAAAAACAGAAAATCAACTTGCAGAAATTAGAAAGGAAATTTTCGAGTTACTTAAAAACATAAGAAAATCTATTAGCGAAGAAAAAAATGCCCTCTACTATTAAAAAGCGTACAACAAAAATACTGGAGCTAATTGATAAGGGAATCACTTTAAATAAAGCCAAAAATAGACACAAATTAGAATTAGTTAATCTTTACAACAAGATTTTAGAAGAGGTTTCTCAGATAGAATTTGAACTAACATCTGCTTATCCAGAAGCATTCACGACTCCTGGGCCGAGAGAAAAATTAAATTTAAAGGGAATAAGCCTGAAAAATCTGGGTCTTTCAAGAGAGGAACTTAAAAGAGCAATATCGGGTTTAAAAAAAGAAGAAAGAAAGGAAATAGAAAAAGAATATGTTCTTTATAAGCCGAATCCTTTTGCTGAGATAGCCAATAGATTTGTTGAGCCGTTGACGCTTTTTTTGCTTAGAAGGTTTTCAAAATTTTTTAAACCCTTACTAAAATCTCTTAGAGTTGTAAATTTAAACATGCTTTCAAGAAGTTATATTAGTTTAATTTTATTTTCAACTATGCTGGCATTTATATTGCTTATACCATTTTTGTATTTCTTTGTTTTCCATTCTATTGTCAAGGCTTTGTTGTTTGCATTCTTGGGAAGTTGTGTAACTTTTGTAGTTGGTTATTTTTATCCAAATTCTATAATTAGTAGCAGGAAAAAAAAGATCAAGAACGAGCTACCTTTTGCTATTATTCATATGGCAGCAATTTCCGGCTCTGGGATTACTCCTGTTAACATTTTTGACATGCTTGTTCGCTCTAAAGAGTACAGAGAACTTGATAAAGAGCTTAAAAAATTAATGAATTATATTAACATTTTCGGTTACAATTTAACAACAGCAATGAAAGCTGTTGCTTCTACAACACCGAGTGATGAGTTTAAGGAATTACTTAATGGAATGATCTCTACAATAGAAAGCGGGGGAAACCTTAAAGATTACCTCAGGCAAAAAGCAGAAGATGCTTTGTCTTCTTACAAGCTTGAAAGGAAAAAATACCTTGAAACACTTGCTACTTACTCAGATATTTATACAGCAGTAATGATTGCTGCACCTTTGTTATTTGTTACAACATTAGCTATTATTAATGTTATTGGCGGTAACTTGGCTGGGTTAAGTGCAACAACAATCGCTATGATAGGGACTTTTGGCGTAATACCTTTGCTAAATATAGGCTATATTATATTTTTAACTTTGACACAACCAGAGCTATAAAATGGAAATCAAACATTATCATATAGCGGCGATAATAATTTCGGTACTAATAATAGCCTTTGATATCTATCGCTTCTATGGTACACCATGGCTAATGCCATTGTTTGTGGTTGGAGCCTTTCTTGGTGGTTTGCCTTTCTTAATAGATTTCTTAAGGGAAAACAAAAAACAGAAGGAAATAGAAACAAAATTCTTGGAGTTTGTTAGAGCTCTAGTAGAAAATGTAAAGTCCGGAATTCCTATACCAAGAGCTATTTTGCAAATTTCAGATGAAGATTACGGAGCATTAACACCACATGTTAAGAAACTCGCCAATCAGCTTGAATGGGGATTTCCATTAAGGGAAGCCTTACAGATTTTTGCTAACGACACAAGAAATTCTGTTATTAGGAGGGCAATTTCTATTGTTATGGAAGCAGAGAGAAGCGGAGGCAATATGACAGAAGTTCTCGAAGCAGTAACAAATTCTGTTTATTCTATTAAAAAAATAAAGGAAGAAAGAAGGAGTACAACTTTTAGCCAAATTATTCAGGGTTATATCATATTTTTTGTTTTCATTATTATAATGCTTGTTTTGCAAATCTATTTAATTCCAAAAATTTCCACTTTGGGTACTGAAGTAACCACTGGAGGTGGCTTGGGAGCTTCACCTTTGGGTGTATCTTTCGGAGCAGGAACACAAACATTTAAATTTGAAACCATCTTTACATGGCTTGTGATAATCCAAGGTTTTTTTGCTGGATTAATGATTGGAAAGTTTTCAGAAGGCGAACTAAAAGCTGGAATTAAGCATAGTGTTGCTTTAGTTGTAATTGGTTATCTTATTATTTCAACAGTTACAGCATTTGTTGCAAAATGAAAAAAGCAATTGAACATCATTTGGATTGGATAATTGGTGTAGGGATCTTCTTGCTATTTACTGTTTTTATTCTTGCTACCCTTAAGCCAGGCTATCAAAAAACAAAAGAAGGCGAGATTTTACTTTCGATTTTGGAAGATAAAATTGAAGAAAATCTTACTTGGAAGGTTGAAAAAATACCTCTTGATGTTTCACAGGTTTCTGAGTGTGAAGAAAATTGCATTTCTTTGCACTGGCCTTATTATACAAACAAAGTAAAAGTGTTGGAAGCGGATTTTAGTATTTCCAATGGTAAATTGATAATAAATTCTAAAAATCCTGGCACCTACATAGTATTGATCTCTGAAGAATTTCCATCTGCTCAGGATGGAGGTAGCTGTAGCTGTGAAGATGTTAAATATGTTTATGGAGTACCAGAAGTCCTTGAAGGATATTCTAAACAAAAGATCATCGCACTTGTTACAAATTATAATGAGAATTATGAAAACTTGAAACCTGATTGGAATTTTCCAGAATATAGGGATTTTAAAATCACATTCAAATGGGATGAAATTTCAAGAAGTGTTGGAAAAGACCCGCCAGAAAATATGCCGGTTTATGTAAAAGTAATTCATGATAATTTACTTACAGAAAATGGAACTTTAGAGCACCTAATAATAACTTTAGAAACATGGTAAAATGAAAAACGCATACCTAAGAACAATAGAAGCTGTAATAGCAGTAATAATCATATTTTCCTTTATCTTGGTTATCATGCCTAAAAAACCAGAAGTTTTAGAAGTGCCTACACAGATTAAAACAACACAAGATTTTATATTTGATGAAATTCTTAACAACCAAACAATAAGGCAAGAAATCTTTGCTTCACCACCAAGAGAAAATCTGAATAGTTTCCTTGAAAAAACTGTGGAGTTTCCACTAAATTACACTTACATTGTATGCTCGCCTGATTCTCAAGCTTGTTTTGTTGAGAATCTTCCTCCAAAGACAGTATACGCAAAAAGTATAATGGTTAGCAATTTAACTGACTATAGAATTTTTAGAATCTATTTGTGGTTTGAGATATGAAAAGATTTATAAATTAAGTTTAAATTTTTTAATTGTGCCGGGGTCGCATAACCTGGTAGTGCGCCAGATTACTTTGCTTTTAGCAAGGAGGCGAACCTCGAGTAAGGCGAACCTGGAGCAGGTTATGCCTAAAGAAAGCTGGTGGGCGTAAGCCTGTGTGGGTTCAAATCCCACCCCCGGCGTTTTTTGAAAACTTTAGGGAATAATTTTCAAAGTGAAATTTAAAATAGCTTGGTGAATTTTTAAATCGTAAAGGATGGACTACGAAAGACGCTTTGGTAAGAAGATTAGATGATTTAACAGATTAGGGAAGCAAAAATTTTATAAAAATTAATTTCTTCAAGAAAGAAATGAACCCGCTATATAAGTATTTTTCACAAATGCATACTTATAACGCAATGAAATTACTTCCATTTGAGGGCATGAAAGGTTTTAGTTTAATTGTAAGTGGCAAACATAAAGAGCCTCATCTTGAAAAACATCTTGAAACACATCTTAAGAATTGTAAGCATTTTTGTGAAGTTTTTCTTTTAGCTTATAGAAAACCTGGTGAAGCCATTATGAAAGATCCATTTCTTTACAACGGAATTACTCGCTTCGTCCAGAATTTAGAAAAAGAGAAGTTCAACGAGATTTATCAAGGGCTTGAAAAAGTTTTGAATACAACCGATAAAATATTGAACGATGGCCAATTTCCCAGGGAATCACAAGAGTGTTATCAAATTTTGGAAAATTTGTACAGAGAAATTAAAAATACCATAGAACCCCCAATTTCACCATGGCCAAAACCAGGCAGACTCCTCTATGAAACCTTCTAGATGGCTATTCTAATAAAGCATAAAGCGTAGAAGACTTCTATAGCTAAAATAATTGTTACCGAAAAGTGATAAAAACCGAAAGATTTATAAATGAAAATTTATAAGAATTTAAAAGGAAAAATGCCACTTGAAGATATCTTGAATGGAATAAGGAATGCATTTTCCAATAATTTAATTAACTTAGCGACTGTTATAAAAGAAGACTCTTCAACAACACCATTAAGATACCAAATTCATACCCTTACTGGTGCAGAATGGGTTACTGGAACAAAGCAAGAGATTTATATGCATCTGAAAAATGTTCTTTCTCAAGTAGGGAATTTTATTGATGAGCAAACACAAGGAGATAACCCTAATGTTACTCAAGAAGAACTTTCTCACTACTTTTCCAACCTGTACCATGATTACGCCGAGGCTAATGATGAAGGAAAAAAGGCTATCCTTACAAAATTTTTAAAGAACCTAGGAATTGGTCAGAAACATCTTGATTTGGATTTAGACCAAGAACTTCAAGGTGTTGAGGAATCTAAAAGAAATAAAATTAAAGAACTAGCCCAAATAGCTTATAGGAGCGAATTACTTGCTTATATGCTCGCATATCCAGAAAAATCTAAACAATTCTTTGGAGAAATAGAAAATGATACAAACAGAGCATTTATGCAAAAATATGCGAACCAACCAGATGTTGTAAAACTTTACGCACAACTTTCTTTAGAATTAGACACACTCAAATTAGTTTTGACGTACGAAAAGATTAAGCCCGAGCTGGAGAATACGATTCGTAACCCAACTCCAAAACTTGCTCCATATGTATTAGCAATTTAAGGCTTAACTTCTTTCTTTTCAACTTTAATTATTTTTTCTTCTTTTAGCATTTTATCTGCTATGTTCACCATTGTTTTTAAGAACTCTTGTGCTCTCTTTTCTTGCTTTTCGAATTCTGCTGGGCTTATGTCAAGTTTCTTTCCGTGGACAATATCTTTTGCAAGCTCATAAAGCTCTTGAAACCAATCAACATATTTCTTTGGGATTATTCTTGGCTTAACAAAATTAACAAGCAACATATCAGGAATTCTATCAGGACTTGGAGGAATTTCGCCTATTGCCATTAATGCAGCATGTGCAGCGTCTACCATTGACCAATATAAAGCTTCTATAGAGCTTAGCAAATTGTATCTTGCTTTTGCTAAATGATCTGGAGCTCTGGTAAGCACAGTATAAACAGCTTCCGGAGTTGCTCTTATCTTTCCCCTTGCAAGTAAAACCTTTAATGGCTCAAAGAATCCACCAAAATCAAGTAATGCATGACCATAGCGTAAAATATTAATAACAACAGGATCCCCTACGCGAACTTGATCAAAGAATGTTGTTAATGTTACTGTACTAATGTGGATTCTTTCCTTGTAAGGTTGCTTAGCAATGACCTTAGCAAGCTCTTCTCTGTACCAAGCAATTAACTCTTGATCCCAGTCAATAGTACAATCATCAACGATAATTATAATATCGATATCACTTTCCTTCTTTGGAACTTGTTTTGCTACAGTACCAAAAAGAACTATTGTTTTAATAATCTCTTTGAATCTTTTATAAACTTTTAAAGCAAAATCATAGGCCTTAGCATAATTTTCTTCAAGAACAGCTTGAGCAGCAGTTTTTGCAGCTTCCTTTCTCTTTGCTTTGACCTTCTTTTTAATAGCTCGTCTTATTTTTCTTTTTTTCAAGGGATCACCCCTTTTTGTTTTTGTTTTTTATTTTATTTATCTTTCGTAACCACTTGCGAGTCTTCCTTTTTCAGGAGCACCAGCCTCTCCACCCAAAGAAGAAGGCAATCCAGAAAATCCAGCACCATAAAGTTTGAAATGCGTTTCTGGAAGGAATTCCCCATAACCAGCAAAATAACCCATTGCAGGTGCTAAAGCAGCTTCGCTCATTCTTGTCCATTCTGGATAGAGTGTTTCTAGAGCATAAGGATAAGGGCTTGTTTTGAAATGCTGAACAAATCCACCAGCTTCTATAATATGCCTAATCTTATCAAAATCCTTTTTCTGCTTTAAGGTTTCTATAATTTTCTTGATAGGAACATTGCCCATTCCTGGAGGCAAGTGTACATCATGCAAGCCAAAGTTATCTGTTAAATGAACATGCTTAATGAAATCAAGAATCTTTTTTGTTTCTTCTGTAATTTCCTCTTCCTTAAAACCAAATTTCCTTAACAAATTAATATGCCCGACATCCCATGTAGCACCAATAAGTTTTTCAGCAATTCTTTTTGCTTTGTCTTCAGAAAACTTTTTTTCTTTTACAAGTTTTCTAACAAATTTTTCTCTAGCTTTTTTAATTGCTTTCTTAAGCTCTTCAGCTCTTGCTAGAGGCATTTCTGGATATGAGTTTTCTATTGCAATTATGGGAGCTTTTTCACCGAATTTTTTAAAGGCTTTAAATGCAATGTTTGCAAATGTATCAGAAGCTTTTTCTATTGCAAATTCATTTACTGGCTTAAAAAGTTCTGGAGTTGGCATTACCGAAATAAGATTAGAAGCTAGTGAAACTTTTCGGTTAAGAAGTTGTAGTTGCCGTTCTCTTAACTCCTCATGCTTTTTTTCGTCCTTTTCTGTTAGTCTTTCCTTTTTCGTAAGTTTTAAAAATTCTTTATTTATTTTTTCAAAATCTCTATCTATTTGTTTTAAAGCTTTTCTTGTTTCTTTTAGTTCTGGGTGTTTTAAGAATCTTTGAATGGTTTCTTTAGGTGCAAATTTGACTGCTTTGTTGTAAAGATCTTCAAGTTCAGAATTTAATCTTTCATTTAGCTCATTAATATGGATAGCGATTTGGTTTTTTCTCCACTCTAAATTTTGGATTTCTTCTATTTTTTCTGGGTGCTTTTCTATAAACTCTTTTTCTACGCCAGTTTTTTTGGCTTCTTCTAAAACAGTTTTAATAGCGTCGGCTTTTGCTGTTATTTCTTGTTGTTTTTCTCTTAAGTCTGCTATTTCTTTTAAGCTTGCCAAAATTTTAATCTTCTCTTGATCCCATTGGGTTTCGTTGAGGCTTCTTAATTTTCTTTCAGGAGTCCATATTTCTTTTTCTCCAGCAATTTTTTCTTTCACCTCAAACTCTAGAGGAACAATCTGGCCTTTTTCTTGGTCAACAGCAAGCATGATTCTGGGCATTTCTTTTACTTTTTTGCCATACTCTTTTTCAAGTTCTTTTTTGTATTTCTCTTCAAGTTCTTTGTCCCAAAATGCACCAACAATATTTGCTCCATGAATAACAACAGGAACATTTCCAGATTTGTCAAGAGCATGAGCTTTTTCTACTACGTGCCCAAATATACTTTCTGCTTCCTTTCTATGGGCCTCGTTCCAGCCCTGTTGTGTAAAACCTGAAGGATCTACTATTGGGGCGTGCATAGAAACCTTTGTTTCTGTTAGCTGTGCAAGCCTCCTCATCTCTTCAATATGTTCCTTTGGAATACTCTCAGCAATTTCTGGAGAAATAGCAGAGACTTCAATATTTTGTATGCCTTCATTAAGCCTCTTGCCCATATCTTCAATTTGGTTTGCTGTTTGTATTGTTAGAGGAGCACCTAATTGCTTTGGCATAAGTTTATACTTTGGTTCCATGCTGTTTTCATATTCTTTTACGAAGTCCATTTTATTCATATTTCTTAAGAATCGTATCCAACTTTTCTTTGTCCCCTTTTTCAAATTTATACTCTTTATATTTTAAAAAGTTTCTTATTTCATTTGTGTATTTTTGGATTTGGTCTGTTGTAAAACCTATGTCTCTTAGAAACAATTTAATATCTTTTGTTCTAAATTCGAATCTTTCTTCTTGTGGAAGTGCCCTAATAAGACCTCTTTCCTTTAGACTTACAATAATTTCAGAAAGTATCCTCTCTCTATCGTAATACTTCCTTTCTTCTTTGTAAAGACTTGAACTTTCTGTGTAGCTTTTGGTTTCTTCTTCAGGTTTTTCTTCTGTTGGTAAACTGCTTGCTATATCTTCAAGTTCGCTAAAACCTCTTGCTCTTAGATATGTTTCTTCTAAGGCTTCTGTTCTTTGTTCTGGTAAGGCTGCTTGAGTTGTAAAGGCTTCTGATAAGGTTTCGGCAAGATTTTCTTCTGGTTGTTCTATTGTTTCTTTTTTAGTTAAGGGTTTAATTTCTTCTTCAAGCTTTTTCTTTTTAATCTTCTCAACAAGTTCTTTGACTCTGGCTCTTAACTTTTCATCTTTTATTTCATCAAGGTGTGCTTCTAGAAATTCCAACTTTTCTTGTTCATCTTCTATTTCTCTAAGTTTTTTAAGCAGCTCTTCTATCATTTTACCATGTTAGCATTCCATGGGCTTTCTTATAAACATCATACAATTGATAAGTTAAATCTTTTGCTTGTTCCTTTGCTGCTTTTTCTACTTCGCTAGCAACGAATGATGTTTTCAAAGGTAGCCTTACAGGCTTGAAAATGCTCTTGAATGTTTTTCCTACTTCGGTAAGAGGAGACAGAGCCTCTTTAAACCCTTTGCCTATACTCTTGATTTGCTCTTCAACTTCTTTGGAAATAGGCTTTTTTTCTTTTTCTTCTTTCTCCTCTTCTTTTTTTAAAAAATGTTCAATATCTTTTTGCAATTCCTTTAAGCTAACACCAGTTAAATTCTCAACAAGTTCCATGTCTTCGTAAAGCTCTTGCTTTTCCATGGCTTCTACTTCTATGTCATCAAGAGCATAACCATTAAACAAAATTTCAGTTCTGCCAGTGTTAATGTATTGAGTGCCACGCTCTGTTCTCATTGCTTGAGGAAGAGTTCTGAATTTAAAATCCACACCAACACAGGCATAATATTTTCTATCAAGCTTGACTTTTGCAAATTTGGTATGAACATCTTCTGGCTTAATTTCACGTTTGCCAAAAAGCGATAGCTCCATCACCATTCCAGAAAATCCTGTTACAATATCTGGCACATTAAATTCTTTCATGCCAAGCTTTTGAGCAGCTTTTAAATAAGGCTTAATCCACTTTGCATACAATTTCAAGCTGTCAATTTGTGTTGATAAATAGCTCTTTTCTATATTAAACCTTTTTCTTAACTCATCTTCGGAAAGCTTTTCCCATTTTAAATATTCGTTGAGCTTTCTATGCAAAATATTTTTTACTCTTTTGTTAACATCAAGTGCTTCTATTTCCTTTTCAGAATTTACCATCATAAAGGCATCTCTTAATGTAATAAAATCAAGTTGTTGGGCAAGCACATTGATGCTAGCTCTTCCACGCTTAATATCAACCATATCCATCCATATGCCTTTTAATGCCAATCTTGCTGCCTTTCTTTTTTCTGGATCCTTTGAATGTAATTCATCATAAGTTTGCAGTCTTATTTCAAAATCCTTTAAATCATAGATGATATTAATCACACTTTTAATTACAGCGTTGATAGTCTCTAAAATTTTCATTGCTCTGTCTTGCAGCACACCAGCTCTTGCACCCATCTCGCCAAAAAATCCAGAAGTCGCAGAAGCTTCAAAGCCCTCTTCTACTTTTGTCACTTCTAAACCCATTCCACTTGGAGGTTCTTCACGCATGTAATCCAAAGTCCAATAGTAAATTGGCTCTACCCCTTCACCCACACTGTCATAAACGAGGTGATAAGTACAAATAGGATTTTTCTTTACGAGTTTTATGAGTTCCTTGCCTATTTCTAACTCCAATCTTGGATCTTCTTGTTTTTTTGCTTGTAAAAATACTTCTCTGAGATAAGAAATTTTTTTCTTGATTTCTTGTTTTTTAGAAAGTTTTAGCTTTTCTATCTCTTCAAGCTTTTTCTTAACATCGTCAAAAGTAAGTTTCTTTTCTTTTTCAGCCATACAAAAATTTAAATATTCCTATTTTTTTAAATATTTTGGTAAAAATGGGATTTTTTGGTTTCTTGAAAAGATTGATTTTTGGGAAGAAAAAAGAAAAACTTCCTGAAGGTTTGGAGGGCTTGCCACCAGAATTGGAAGCAAAACCAGAAAGCAAAGCAGGACCAGAAGTTTCAACTTCAGCAGAGTCTGTCGATTTAGGATTACCAGCAAGAGAAGAGCTTCCAGAAAAGCCAAGCTTTGAACCAGCAACAGAAACACTTTCGCAAGAAAAATATGAGATTATTAAAACAAAACTCGACTTGATAGCTTCTAAGCTTGAGAATATAGAAAGAAGGCTAGCGGCTCTAGAAAAACTTGCTAAAGAAAGTTAAAATGAAAAGTCAAACAAAGTTTTTAATTCTTTTGTTTGTTAGCTTACTCATTGACCAATTAACAAAATTTATTTTTACAAATAAAAATATTAAACTCTTTTGGATTTTTGAAATAAAATATTCAACAAATCCAGGATTGGTATTTGGATTATTTGCAAATAATTTATTTTTCACAATTTTTCTTCCGTTTGTAATAGCTGGCATACTTGTCTATTTATTTTTCAAAGATCAAATTCATTGGCTTGGTACATGCTTAATCGTAAGTGGCTTAATAGGAAACATAATAGATAGGATCTTTTTTGGCTATGTAAGGGATTTCTTGTTTGTGAAAATAATTCCAGAGTATAATATCTCTTTATTTAATTTTGCTGATAGCTTCTTGGTAATAGGTGTTATCCTTTTGCTTATATCTCTTTTTAAGTTTGATACATTTTTAAAAATTCAGAAACCCTCTAAATTATGATTGCTGATAATAAATCCAAGAGAAAAATGTTCCTAAAAATATATGATTCGCTTTTAAAGCACTTTGGCAAGCAATATTGGTGGCCTACTCTAAGCAGAAATAAAAAGCTCGAAATATGTGTGGGGGCAATTCTAACACAAAATACAGCATGGAAAAATGTTGAAAAGGCTTTGCGCAATTTAATAAACGAAAATTTGCTTAACTTAGAAGCGCTTAATAAAATAAATCAGAAGAAACTAGAATCTTTAATAAAAAGTGCTGGTTATTATAGGCAAAAAGCAAAGAAAATCAAGGCCCTTATTAAATTTTTAATTACAAAGAAAAAACCTAGCAGAAAAAATTTACTTGCTATTTATGGTGTTGGCAAGGAAACAGCAGACTCTATGTTATTGTATGCTTTCAACAAGCCTGTTTTTGTGGTTGATGCCTATACAAGAAGAATATTTTCAAGACTTGGTATTCTTAATGAAAACTTAAGTTACGATGAAATCCAAGAGATTTTTGAGGCTAATCTTCCAAGAGACACAGAGCTTTTTAAGGAATATCATGCTTTAATTGTAGAACTTGGCAAAAACTATTGTAAAAAGAAAAGTCCTAGTTGTGAAGAATGCCCACTAAACAGCATCTGCAAATTTAAACAACACTCTCGTAGCCTTCTAAAGTAAAATCTTTCTTTTTCTTTATCCTACAAATATCTACAAGCTTATCATTGCTTGCAAGCTTAACTAACCTAACACCTGATGTGTTTCTTCCTATAATAGGCACGTCTTTTATGCTTACTCTAACAAGAGAACCGTTTTTCGTAACAAGTATAACCTCATCTTCAGGATTAACAACCTTTGCATCTATAACATTCCCATTCCTTTCGTTGGTTTTTATATCTATAACACCCATGCTGCCTCTTGATACCTTTCTATAAAATTCAAGCTTTGTACACTTTCCATAGCCATTTTCTGTTACACTAAACACTAAAGGACCATCACACACCTCCATAGAAACTACGCTTGCGTTGCTTGCTAAGCCCATTCCTTTAACACCCATACTTGCTCTTGATGTTGGCCTTACTTGAGATTCGTGAAATACAACAGCTTTTCCATCAGAACTTTCAAGCAATATTGTTTTTTTGCCATCTGTAATACGCACACTAACAAGCTCATCATCTTGCTTCAGATCTATACCAATAATTCCTGTTCTTCTATTAGTTTCGTATTCCTTGAGAGGTGTTTTTTTAATCATACCATGCTTAGTAGCCATTAGCAAATATTTTTCATGGCTGAAATTTCTAACAGCAATAACAGCATTAACATCTTCTTCTGGGTTTAAGGGCAATAAATTTTGCAATGCTTTTCCTCTTGCATATCTGCTTGCTTCTGGAAGTTTATAAGTTTTAAGCGTATATACTTTTCCTTTATTTGTAAAAAATAGCAAATTGTCCAAGCTATTTACTACAGCGATATACTTTACAAAGTCATCTTCTTTTGTAGAAACTACTGTTATGCCTTTGCCGCCTCTTCTTTGTTTTTTGTAAAGCTTCAATGGTGTACGTTTTATATAGTTTTTATTTGTTAAGGTGACAACAACTTGCTCTTCCTTAATAAGGTCTTCTTCTGAGATATCTTCTATTGTTTCTAGGATTGTTGTTCTTCTCTTGTCAGTATAGCAATTTTTAATTTCAAGAATTTCTTGTTTTATTAGCTGCCATAATTTTTGCTCAGAAGAAAGGGTTTCTTTGTAATCTTTAATCTTTTCAAGAAGTTCCGCATGCTCGCTAGCTAGTTTTTCTTGTTCCAAAGAAGTAAGTTTTTGTAAACGCATTTCAAGTATTGCATTTGCTTGCCTTTCAGAAAGTTTAAAATTTGTTGCTAAGCCTTTTCTTGCTTCTTCTATGCTTTCAGATTTTTTAATTAGGTTAATAACATCATTGATATTAGCAAGAGCTGTTTTAAGACCTTCTAAAATATGAACTCTTTCTTCTGCTTTATTAAGCAAATACTTTGTTTTTCTGATAACAATTTCTTTCCTGTGAATAAGGAAGCTGTTTAGCAAATCTTTAAGGTTGAAAAGTTTTGGTTGATTGTTTATTAATGCAAGCATTATTATGCCAAAGGTAGTTTGTAGCTGTGTGTGTTTGTAAAGCCGATTAAGCACAACTTCTGGCTGAGAACTGGTTTCTATTACAATCCTAATCCCTTTTCTGCTCGACTCATCTCTAATGTCATTTACACCTTGCAAGATTCCTTGCTCTACCAAATTTGCAATTTCCTCAACAAGTAACGCTTTGTTTACCATGTACGGGATTTCTGTTATTATAATATTTCTTCCTTCAATTTCGGCTTTGCCTCTTACTATTATTTTTCCTTTTCCAGTCTTATAAGCTTGCTTTACATTTTCAATCCCGCAGATAATTCCACCAGTAGGAAAATCAGGACCTTTGATAAATTGCATCAATTCTTCTATGCTTGCATTAGGATTTTCTATTAATGTTATTAAAGCATCGCATACCTCAGCAATATTATGCGGAGGAATATTTGTTGCCATGCCTACAGCTATGCCAGTAGTACCGTTTATAAGCAAATTAGGTATCTTTGCTGGCAAAACAATAGGCTCCTTTGTGCTTGCATCAAAATTTGGCACAAAATCTACTGTTTCTTTGTCAATGTCAGCAAGCATTTCTTCGCCAAGTTTATGCAGCCTTGCTTCTGTATAACGCATTGCTGCTTGCGGATCTCCGTCGATACTGCCAAAGTTACCTTGGCCTTCTATTAATGGATAGCGCATAGAAAAATCCTGAGCAAGTCTTACTAAAGCATCATAAACAGCTTGATCCCCATGGGGATGAAACCTTCCAAGACAGCTTCCAACAATCCTTGCACATTTTTTAAATGGCTTGTTGTGTTGCAATCCGCTAAGATGCATTGTAAAAAGAATTCTTCTATGCACAGGTTTTAAACCGTCTCTAACATCTGGTAGAGCTCTGCCTGCTATAACAGACATACTATAGTCTAGATAAGATTTCTTTAGTTCCTCATCAATTATCGCTTTTGTAATTTTTTCTTCCATTTTATATGTCTATATTTTGAGCAAATTTGGCGTTCTGCATTATAAACTGCTTTCTTGGTCCCACTTCCTCACCCATTAAAATTCTAAATATCTCATCAGCAATAATAGCGTCTTCTATTGTTACTTGCTTAAGTTTTCTTGTAGCAGGATTCATTGTTGTTTCCCAAAGTTGATCAGGATTCATTTCGCCAAGTCCTTTGAAGCGTTGAACAACATATTCTCTTTTAAGCTTGTTTAGTAATTTTTGCAATTCTGCATCGCTATAAGCATAGAAATGCTCTTTGCCATAAATAACCTTGTAAAGTGGTGCTACCGCAATATACAAATTACCATTTTCGATTAGTTCAGGCATATACCTAAAGAAAAATGTTAATAACAAGCAAGTAATATGCTGCCCATCAACATCAGAATCGCACATAATTATTATTTTCCCATATCTTAATTTTTTAATATCAAATTCATCTTTAATACCTGTACCGAGAGCTGTAATCATAGAAACGATTTCACTATTTTTCAAAATCTTGTCAAACCTTGCTTTTTCAACATTTAGGATTTTTCCCTTTAATGGCAAAACTGCTTGGAATGATTTTTCTCTGGCAAGCTTTGCAGAACCTCCAGCAGAATCGCCTTCAACAAGAAACAATTCCGCTTTGCTTGGATCTTTTTCTTGACAATCGGCAAGCTTTCCAGGCAAGGATGTTTTATTAAGAACGGATTTTCTTCTAACAAGTTCTTTGGCTTTTTTTGCTGCTTCTCTTGCTCTTGCAGTCTCTAAGCATCTGTTAACAATTAACTTTGCAATAGCTGGATTTTCTTCAAAAAACTCAGCCAAAAATTCATTAGTTATAGATTCTACAAAACTTTTTACTTCTGAGTTACCAAGTTTTGTTTTTGTTTGGCCTTCGAACTGTGGTTCTGGAACTTTAACAGAGATTATTCCAGTTAATCCTTCTCTTGTGTCTTGGCCACTTACAGCCTTACCAAGATTTAATTTTTTAATGTAATTATTTATAACTCTTGTTAATGCTGTACAAAAGCCTGTATAATGCGTGCCGTGTTCTATTGTGTTGATGTTATTAACAAAACTAAATATCCTTTCTTGATAATCCGCTGTATATTGAAAAGCAACTTCAACCACAAGTTTTTCTTTTTGTTTTGAAAAATAAATTACATCATGTAATGTTTCTCTTGCTTTGTTTAAATCTTGAACAAATTTTTTGATTCCACCTTCAAAGAAAAATTTCTCCTCCTTGCTAGAACGTTCATCTATTAGTTTTATTTTTAAATTTGCATTTAAATAAGCAAGCTCTTTTAATCTTTTCTTGAGAATTTCATAATCAAATTCTTTAACTTGAAAAATTTCTTCATCTGGCTTAAATGTTATTTCAGTGCCTGTTTCTTGTGTTATTCCTGAAATTGTTAGTTTTGTTAGCGGCTTGCCTTTGGAATAGCTTTGCTCATAGACTTTACCGTTCTTGTAAACCTTAACCTTTAGCATGCTTGACAAGGCATTTACTACGCTTAACCCAACACCATGTAAGCCGCCTGAAATTTTGTAGGCTTTGCTATCAAATTTTCCACCAGCATGCAACACTGTTAAAACAAGCTCTAAAGCAGGCTTGCCTTCTTGAGGATGAACTTCAACAGGAATTCCTCTGCCATTGTCTTTAACGGTTAAGCTGTTGTCTTTGTGTATTTTTACAACAATTTCACTACAAAATCCAGCAAGCGCCTCGTCTATGCTATTGTCTATAATTTCAAACGCCAAATGATGAAATCCTCTAACAGATGTGTCCCCAATATACATTGCAGGTCTTTTTCTTACGCCTTCTAAATCTTTTAGCACTTGGATAGAATCAGCTGTGTAGCTATTTCCATCTGCTCTGGCTTGCATTTCTTTGTCTGAAACCTCAAAATTTTCCATTTTTAAGGCCTGAAAAGGCAAATTTTTAGGATTTATTGGCAAAAAAGCCACATTTTTCAATCTATTTTGAGAATTTAAAAAGCTTTTGCCTTATTTTTGAAAAATAAGGTCAATTTGAGCCTTATTTTTGTCCCATTTATACCAAAATTTATTTATTTTTAAATCCTTCTCTTAAAAGATGCAAACCCCAAAACCAATAATCTTGGACACGAGCTTTCTTTTGTTTGCTTTGA
>CAZCBT010000003.1:0-17548 GCA_964497015.1 Candidatus Woesearchaeota archaeon
GTCAGCAGTAGTTCTAAATTTAATTGTCATTTTAAAAACAAAAAGAATGAGTTTAGATAATGTCTTCTTCTGCTATTACTACAAAATCACCTATTGCAATCACACTTGAAAATGGTATTAAGATTGCACCAGATTTGTCTCTTTCTAAAGCAAGAGACTCACAGTAGCCAGTAGGGTTCTTTAGATGTAAATGTAAAATTTCTCCAGTTCTTACATCAAAGGAAAGATTAGCCACTTCACCAAATTTTTTACCAGTTTTGCTCACAACAAGTTTTCCCAGAATATGTCTTGTAGCAATTTTTTCTTCTGGTTGTTTTTCTGGCTCTTTTTTGGCTGTAGCGGCTTCGAACATTTTCAAGATTTTATTATGCAAGCTCATATATAAATGTTTCTAATCTAGAGTAGTTAAGTAAGCATAATTTTGTTAATCAAGCTCGAAGGCATAAATTTAAGCACTTTTACAAAGAAATTCTCTGGGTAAATTTTAATATCTCCATTTTTAAGTCCGCTTATCATTGCAGTTTTATTTTGTAAAACCTTATACAAGTATAAACTTAGAATGCCTAACCTTTCTTTTTCTGAGAGTCGTGTGTTTTCTATATCTGTAAGGTAAAATGTTTTATTGTTTATGCTAATTTGCTCTGGAGAGTTCTTTTTTACAAACACATAATTCATTTCCACAACAGCAAAATATCCTGGCACACCACCTTTATAAAAATCTGGTAGTGGTTGATTGTAACTTTCAAAAGTATTTGTTGCGTAGTTAAAGTGGAATGTATAGTTCATGGTGTTTTTCACTAAAAGCAAATTATCTTGAGATTGGAAGTTCTTCATAAAATCTGATGCGCTCAAAAATGTTATTACAGTTATTACAGAAATTAATGAAAGAACAAGGAAAATAATTGAAATGATTTTAAACACAAGCCCTTTGATAAACTTTAATATCAAAAAAAGGATTATTATTGCTCCGACCAATATCAACCAATTTAACATTTTATCTTTCTTTTATATATTGTTTATAAATGTTTTGTTTTTGTTTTACAATTGTTTTACATTTGGTTTACTTTTGTTTTGATTTTGTTTTAAATTTGTTTTTAAATTATTTTAAAATTGAATTATAAAAATTTTTCATTGCTTATTTTATTATTATATTTACATGTAAAATATTATTTTTATTTTAATAGGAAATACCAACTAAAAACAAAAATTAAAAACTACACAAAAAATGTGTGTAAAATAAAAAATATGTTTTACAAAAAAATAAAAGCTTGATTAAATTTTTACTGGTAAGGTTTTACTGGTTTCTTCGATCTGCTTTTTTTGATAGCTTCGTATTGTTTATCTTGAATTGTGTTGTCTGGGTTAAGGTTTGGTCTTATCATATTGTTAAGTTCATCTTCACCATACTTATCTTTTATCACTTTTAGAAAAACAGCAATGATGTTTGGGTACACATTGAAGTTTAAGTGATAGTAAACCTTGTCTTTTCTGAATGTACTTTGCCTTTCTTCTACAAGCCATAATTTCTTAAAAGAATTTATCCAATATCTTACTGGAGCAGTATAACTCCTTATACATCTAGCGATCTGTTGAATATAACTTTCTTTGTATTTGTAGAGGTACCAAAGGATTGCTATAGCCTTTTTTGAGTTTATTATGTTTTCTATACAATCGATGTTGTGGATCATCCAGCTGCATTCTTCTTTGGAAAGTTGTGTTGTGTAAACGCTTTGGCCCTTGAGAATGTTTATAAATTTACTCTTAACTTCATAAATTGGTTGTTGGTGTTGGAGAATATCTTTGAAAACTTGGACAAGATCGAGTTCGTTAATCATAAACAACCCCCCTGAAAAATTTTAAAACATAAAACAAGTATATAAAAATTTTGTTATCATTTAAAAGTTTTTATGACTTTTAGAATATATTTTTAAGATTCTATATTAAAGAATAAGAATCTTTTAAATCAGATTTCTCTTGTTTTAGTTATGCAAAAGGAAGATTTAATTAAGAGCTTAATTGAGAAAGGAGCTTTAATTTCGTCAGATGTTCTATCACTAACGGAACAAGAATTGTTAGAAATAGTGGAAAAACTTCCAAAAGAACTTAGGGGTATTGTAATTGACAAGAATTTTATCAACTCACTAATTATTAAAACAAAACCAAAAATTGAAGAAACAGAATTTCAAAGTGATGCAAGAGTAGAAATTGTTAAATTTTATGAGGGCACATTAAAGAAACGCGAAATCAACGATTTTATTTTTTATTTAAAAGCAAGGTATAATAAACTTAAAAAAATATTGCTTGAAAGATCAAGCCTGAATGAAGCAACATCAATAAATAAGCTTTCTTCTGAAGGGTGTATTGTTGGATTGGTTTATGATATTAGAAAAACAGCATCCGGTAATTATATAGCTAGACTTGAAGACCCAACAGGCGCTATAGATTGCATAATTTCAAAGAGCAATGGTTTAGTAGAAGAAGCCAAAGAAATTGTCCATGATGAAGTAATTGGTGTTAAGGGTGTTAGGAGGGGCGCTTCTTTGTTTGTAAAGGAACTTTATTTTCCAGATGTGCCAGTAGAAACAAAACCCAAACATGCTAAAGAAGAATGTTATGCTGCCTTTATTTCAGATACACATTTTGGTTTAAAGCAATTTTTGCAAGAAGATTTTGAAAGGTTTTTAAGGTGGCTTAATAAGGAGGAATGTTCTGCAGAAGATGAAGAGATTATTGATAAAATACGTTACTTGTTTGTTCTTGGTGATGTTGTTGAAGGTGTTGGTGTTTATCCGAATCAAGAAAAAGATCTTGAAGTTAAAGACATCTACGAGCAATACAAACTTGCTGCAGACTATTTTGCAAGAGTACCAAAGCGTATTAGCATTATAATCTGCCCAGGAAACCACGATGCTGTAAGGTTGCTTGAACCCCAGCCAGGATTTGACAGAGAATTTGCTGAACCTTTGTTTAAACTAAGCAACACATATCTCGTTTCTAATCCCGCGATGGTAAATATCCATGCTTCAAAGGACTTTGCAGGGTATAATGTTTTGCTCTATCATGGGTTTAGTTTTCCATATTATGCTGAAAATATAGAAAATATTCGTTCCCAAGGGGGATTGTTGAGGGCGGATTTGATAATGAAATTTTTGCTTAAGAAAAGACATCTTTCACCAGCACATACGAGCAACCTTTATGTTCCAGATCCAGAAAAAGATTTTTTGGTTATTGACAAAATTCCAGATGTATTTGCAAGCGGCCACATTCATAGGCTTACTGTTACAAGTTATAGGAATATATTTTGCTTCAATTGTTCATGTTGGGCCTCGCAAACCGAAGATATGGAAAGGAGGGGTATTGTGCCTGAGCCAAGCAAAGTAATATTGCTTAATCTTAAAACAAGAAATGTAACAGTTAAAGACTTTGCAAAATGATATCAGCTTCAAAAGAAATGAAGGAATATTTTGAAAATTTACAAAAGGCGTTGAAAGAGTGTTATGAGATAGCTAATAAAGCTAGATCAATAGGCTATGACCCAGTGGATAAAGTAGAAATACCTGTGGCTAAAAATATGGCAGAAAGGGTAATCAACTTAATAAGTTTAGCGGCAATACAAATAAAAGAAGCGGAACAAAAAGTTCTTTCGAGAGTGGAGGAACTTGAAAAACAATATGGTGCTCAAGATTGGAGGGTAGCTTTTAAAATAGCTGAAGAAATTGCTTTGGAAAAATTTTGCAAATTTGAAAATAAACTAAAAGCAGCAGAAACAGGGATGAGATTTGGTTTGGCTTATATTACCAATGGGGTTGTTTCTTCCCCTTTGGAGGGTTTTATAAGGCTTGAAACTAAACAAAGAAACGATGGGAATGGAGAATTCTTTGCTTTATATTTTGGCGGGCCCATTAGAAGTGCTGGTACTACTGCTGTTTGTGTGTTTGTTGCGCTAGCAGATTATATAAGAAAAATTCTTGGTTATAAGGAATATGATCCAACAAAAGAAGAAATTAAAAGATCTTCAACAGAAATTCAATACTTCCATGACAGAATTACAAACTTGCAGTACTTGCCAAGTGAAAAGGAAGTAGAATTTTTAACCGCACACTTGCCCGTGCAAATAGAAGGCGATCCTTCTGAACAACTTGAAGTTCCAAACTACAAAGACTTGCCAAGAGTTAGCACAAATAGACTAAGAAATGGATACTGCTTAGTAATGGCTGAAGGCCTTGCTCAAAAACTTGCAAAGTTTTGGGGGAAATTTAGTAAATGGCATAAGGATTTTGGCATGGATCATTGGGGATTTGTGGAAGAGTTTATTAAGTTGCAAAAGGAAATCCGTTCTAAGGGTGAAGTAAAGAAAACAAAGACAGCTGCGATAACAGCGGATTACGCTTACATTAAAGATATAGTTGGTGGAAGGCCAATATTAAGTTATCCTTTAAGGACTGGAGGCTTTAGAATACGCTATGGAAGGTGTAGAAATTCTGGTTTTTCTAGCGACGCAATACATCCAGCTACTATGGTTGTGCTAAAAGGCTATCTTGCTGTAGGTACTCAGCTTAGGACAGAAAGGCCAGGAAAATCAACTGTTTTGTCAAGCTGCGACACAATAGAAGGCCCGATTGTTAAACTTAAAAACGGAGATGTGCTTTTTTTAGAAGATGAAAATCAAGCAAAACAAGTTGTTGAGGATGTAGAAGAAATTTTATTCTTGGGGGACATATTGATTAACTATGGTGACTTTTTGAATAGGTCGCACATCTTGCTTCCTGCTGGCTATTGTGAAGAATGGTGGGATCAGGAGCTTGAAAGCGTAGCGGGCCAAAAGGTTGTTGAAAATCCTTATAAGGTAAGCATAGACCTTGCTTTAGAACTTTCAAGGAAATACAAAGTTCCATTACACCCAAGATACACATTCCATTGGAATTCTATTAGCAAAGAAGACCTGATTTCTTTGTTAGAGTGGCTTAAGGATGCAACCATAAAAGAAACAAAAATTGTTATTCCGCTAAAACCAGAAAATAAGAAAAGATCACTTGAGCTTATAGGGCTGCCACACAAATGTGTCGCTAACGAGTATGTTGTGATTGAGGATCCATGGGCAAGGGCCTTTTATGCAACTTTAAACTTGGAAAATGATCTCGACGCTTTAATTTCAAAAATATCTTCAGCTAACGAACAAGATACTGTTGGTTTGATAAACAGAATTTCTACTATTAAAATCAGAGATAAGTCTGGTTATTTTCTTGGTGTTAGAATGGGCAGGCCTGAAAAGGCAAAGATGCGCAAACTTAAAGGAACACCACACATGCTGTTCCCTGTTGGCGAACAAGGAGGAAGGATGCGTTCTTTAAATGAAGCTTTAGAACAAGGTTATGTTAGAGCACAATTTGCAATTTATAAGTGTGAAAATTGCAACAGAGAAACAATCTATCCAAGATGTGAAATCTGCGATCAAAAAACAGTTCCCTTATGGTTTTGTACAAAGTGTGGTGTTCTTAAGGAAAAGTGCACTAAAGAAGAAAATGGCAAGAAGCATGTTTGCACAAGATACAAAACAATTAACTTAGATATAAAACATCATTTTGAACATGCATTGAAATTGCTTGGTATTAAAGAATACCCTGAAGTTATTAAGGGGATAAGAGGAACAAGCAACAAAGACCACACCCCAGAACATTTGGTTAAGGGCATACTAAGGGCCATTTACAATATTCATGTTAACAAAGATGGAACTACTCGTTATGACATGACAGAGATGGCAATAACACATTTTAAGCCCAAAGAAATTGGTACTTCTATAGAAAAACTAAGAGAACTTGGCTATAAAAAGGATATCTTTGGCAACGAACTTGTTAGCGAAGATCAAATACTTGAACTTAAATGTCAAGATATAATCCTACCAGGAGCAACAGATTCAGCAGAGGAAGGTGCTGACACTGTATTGTTTAGGGTTGCTAATTTTATTGACGAACTTCTTGTTAAGTTTTACAAGCAAGAGAAGTTTTATAATTTAAAATCAAAAGAAGATCTTGTTGGGCATTTGGTTATAGCACTAAGTCCACATACTTCTGCAGGAATTATTGGTAGAATTATAGGGTTTTCAAAAACTCAGGGATTTTATGCACATCCATTGTTTCATTCAATTATGAGGAGAGATTGCTTAGGTTATGATAACTACATAACAATAAAGGAAAACGGTTTGTGGAAAGTTATAAAAATCGGAGAATTTGTTAATTCCCTTAGCCCTTCTGAGAAGGTGGACTTCTTTGGTACATTAAGGAAGAAGGTTTCAAATTTGAAAACCTATGGCAATGATGGCGAGCATAGTGTGGTTGATGTCACAAAGCACAAACCAAGGAAATTGCTAAAAATCCACCTTGAAGATGGCAGAAAACTCGAACTTACAGAAGACCATGTTGTTTATTTAAAAGGAAAACAAGAAAAGAGAGCTCACCAGTTGTCAACAGGGGATCAATTGATTGTAAGTTATAAAAAAGATATTGATGGTTTGGATATTGAGGAAATATTCTTGCTAGATGTTTTTAAGGACAAGGATTATGTTATGATAAGAAATGTAAGGAAATTTTTAGAGAGATTCGGTGTTGAAAAGAGAACAAACTATTATGCAAGGGACAGCTTTCCGATTAAATATGTTGAAAATATACTTAGAGAACACAGCAAATCTTTGAAAGATCTACCAAGAAATGCTAAAATGGGTGTTTTAAGGGATAAAATTTCGTTGCCAACATATCTGCCATTAACAAAAGAATTCTTGGAAGTGGTTGGGTTGTATATTGCAGAAGGACACATGAGGAAAAATACCAGCAAGAAATCATTCTATCAAGTATCTTTTGCTGGAAACAATGAAATTAAGCAATTTGTTAAAAGGGTATTCAAGAATTTGTTTGGTTTAAAACCTTCGGCTGAAAGTGGGTGGAGTATTACATTTTCATCAAGATTATTGTATGAGCTTTTTGAAAATCTTGGACTTGGAAGGAATGCTAAAGAAAAAAGAATTCCAGCTTTGTTTTTAAATTTAAAAAAAGAGAGACTAGCAAATTTACTGAGGGGGTACTTTGAAGGTGACGGTAGTGTTAGCACAACAGACGTGAGGGTAAAATGTTGCAGTGTTAGTGAAGGGCTTATTCATGATCTTAGTTTCGCACTTTCGAGATTTGGAATTTATACAAGAATATACTATGAAAAAGAAAGGTTACCTGGAAAGAAAGTTGCAGAGTTTTATATCAAAAAACAGAGAAAGATTCCAAAATTTTCTATTATAAATTTGATAATAGTCTCAAATTTTATTGACAATTTTTCCCAAATAGGTTTTCTTAGTAAGAGGAAAAATAAAATTCTTAAAGGGCTTCTAAAAAGATCCCCAAGAGGGACAAAAATAGAACTTGATGCAAACTACGCGTATCCGAGAGTAATTAAAATTGAAGATCTTGGCGTGACAGAAAGCTATTGCTTAAATGTTGATGTTGCACACAATTTCTTTGCCAATGACATACTTGTTCATAATTGCGATGGTGATGAAGCAGGAGTTATGTTATTGATGGACGCCTTGCTTAATTTTAGCAGAAAACTTTTAAGCGAACACAGAGGTTCTACACAAGACGAGCCAATAGTATTAACTTCTATAATCCTTCCTTCAGAAGTTGATGATATGGTATTTGATATGGATGTTTGCTTTAAATATCCACTAAGCTTTTATGAAGCTACTTTACAATTTAAGCATCCTTCTGAAGTTGAAATAGAAACACTTGCTAAGCGCTTAAACACGCCACTGCAATACGAGGGTTATGGTTTTACGCATGATACATCAGATATTAACAAAGGTGTGCTATGTTCTGGCTATAAGACAATTCCAACTATGGAGGAAAAGGTTGTTGGCCAAATGGAGCTTGCTGAAAAGATTCGTGCTGTTGACGAAGCAGATGTAGCGAGACTGGTGATAGATAGACATTTCTTAAGAGACATTAAAGGTAACCTTAGAAAGTTTTCACAACAAGAGTTTAGGTGTGTAAAATGTAATGAAAAATACAGGAGGCCACCTTTAAAAGGAATTTGTCTGAAATGTAATGGAAGGATTGTGTTTACAGTTTCTGAGGGGAGTATTGTTAAATATCTTGGCCCGAGTTTGAGCTTAGCTGAGAAATACAATATTCCAAGTTATCTAAAACAGGATTTGATTTTAACAAAACAAAAAATAGAAAGCTTGTTTGGAAAGGAAAAAGAAAAACAAGAAGGACTCAACAAGTGGTTTGGTTAGCAAATAATTCTTTAAACAAGCCGCTTTTCCCTTTTTTGTTTATAGAACATTATACAAAAATATTGGCAAAACTAGACAACCCATTAAATGATAGCGTGGCACATTGTATAGTGGCGCGATCATGCCAATAAATGTGGCTGTTACCAATACCAATGCGCCAAAAAACTTATTGATTGCTAAATTAAGCAAGAATATAAAGCCAATAACACAAAGGCTTATTATAGCATAGTTTAAATTTTTAATCTTTTTTGCGAAAATCTTGCTTAAGGTTAGTGTTGCTATTGTTCCAAAACCACAAGCAACTAGAGAAACTATTACAAGTGTTGTAAAATTTTCCAGATTTATGGGGATAAATTTAGAGATTGCTAAAATTGCTCCGCTCCTCGCCTTGCCTATTGTATACATCGCTACAAGACTTATAAACATAACCATTGTATTAATACTGCCTACTAATACAAGATAGTCTTTAGCAGTCCACCTTTTTGATAGGCTTGTTGCTATTACCGCTGCTTGTGACGCACCCATTCCTGGGAAAAATCCACATAAAACAGAAGCAAAACCAGCTTTTGGAATTGTAATGGCTAAGCTTTTTTTACTTGTTTCAATCTTCTCAAATTTTTGTTCTGGGATTTTTGCTTTGCTTACTAGTGAGATAACTAATGTTGAAATTCCAAACAATCCAGAAAAAATAGCAAGTAATGGCTCTTTAAGTTCACTTCCTAATACAAGCACCCCCAAGATGCCTGAAAGCATAAATACAACAAATGCCCAAAATCTATTTTTTTCCCTTAAGATTAATGCTACAGATGTTAAAAATACAATGCTTGGAATAATTGGCTTTAGTAAGAAATAGAGTCTGGAAATTAAAAAAAGGAAAGGTATTAAGAAAATTATTGATAGATTTCCTAGTAAGCTACCAATAATTGTGTATTTAACAGCAGCATGTCCTTGGCCATTGAAAAGCATTTTATGCCCTGGAAGAACAGATAAGGCAATACTTTCTTCTGGAGCGCCCAAGAATATTGCGGGAATTGCATCAACAAAGGTTTGAGTCATTGCGGTTGCGAAAATGAATACACAAATTTCTAATGCTGGCAAGTTTTCAAAAATTGCTGCTAAGGAAATTATTAAAGAGCAAACAGTATTAACATGCAATCCCGGTGTTAAGCCAGTAATTGTTCCTGTGATACAACCAGCCATTATTGCAACTAGCAGCTCAAGCATTTTACTTTGCTGGCTATAATTTCAAGTTCGTTGTTGTAAAGTTGAACTTTCCCAAAAACAGAGATTTCTGCTTTTTCTGGCAAATCAATTTTATCGAATACAACAATTTTTGTTTTATTTCCTTTAGTGGATATTGACAAGAAAGTTGTTTTGTTACTATGCCATATTTTTTCAATACTACCATTTATTAAAACATATTTTCCAAGCAAGCTTTTATTAACATAGCTTACATTCACAGGACTTTGAAAATTTAAAAATAAAAAAATCGTAACCAATCCAATTAATGCTCCAAAAATAGATGTTGAGGCAATTTCTTGTTTAAAGCCCATGTTTTCATAAGAAACAGAAAATTTATATTTTTAATCTTCACCGAGATACTATGGAAAGGTTAGACCTTATTAAGAGGAACACACAAGAAATTGTTGAAGAAGAAGAATTGGCATTGTTGCTTGAGGAGGAAAAGCACCCAAAGGCATACGTTGGTTATGCAACCACAGGAATGTTGCATATTGGGCACTTGCTACCATTGTTAAAAATTGGAGATTTTTTAAAGGCGGGATTTAAATTTACAATTTTGGCAGCAGATTTGCATGCCTATCTTGACGATCAAAAAACTCCTTGGCATTTGCTGGACGCAAGAGCAAGATATTACAAGGAAACAATGAAAGCATGCTTAGAAGACGTTTTCAAGATTGATACAAAGAATCTTAGATTTGTTAAAGGCAGCGATTTCCAGCTTGAAGCCCAATACGTTCTTGATGTTTTAAGGATGGCAGCCGATGTTACTGTTGCGAGAGCAAGGCGAGCTGCTTCAGAAGTTGTTAGGTTTGCAGAAGAAACAAAGCTGGGTGGCTTAATTTACCCACTAATGCAAATAGAAGATGTTGTTGCCCTTGATGTAGATGTAGCTTTTGGCGGTATAGATCAGCGCGGTATTTATATGCTTGCAAGAGAAGTTTTGCCTAAATTAAATTACAAAAAACCAATTTGTGTTTTTGGTCCTTTACTGCCGGCTTTACATGGCGGTAGGATGGGTGGAAAGATGTCTGCAAGCGAAGAAAAAGGAAAAATTAATTTGATTGAAGATGCCGAAAGTGTTGAGAAAAAGATCAGAAATGCGTTCTGTCCAGCAAAGCAAGTTCAAGATAATCCTGTATTGATGTTTATGAGGTGTTTGATATTTCCGTTTAAGGGTAAATTTAAAGTTGAACGCGAGCAAAAATATGGTGGTGATGTAGTGTACAGCAGTTATGAAGAACTTGAAAAAGATTTTGTAGTAGGTAATTTACATCCAGCAGATTTAAAGCAATCTTTAGCAAAAGAAATTTCAAGAATGTTAGCTCCCTTAAGAAAAAAATTTAGCACACAGAAATACAGAAAAATTATAGAGGAAGCATATCCAAAATGAATCTTATAGCAATTCCAAGTTCTGTTGGGAGTATGCAAAAAAATAAGGGCTGCGAAAGAGCTCCCGAGTATATAGCAAGAAAGCTGAAATACAAATTCCAGAAATTTCTTGTTAATGAAGAGGACATTAAACAAAACATAGAACTTATTAAAAATCAAGCCAAAGAATTTCTTGATAAAGAAGCAATATTTGTTGGTGGGGATCATAGCATAACTTATGCCTTAGTTGAAACTTTTAAGCAAAAAAATCTTGGGTTGATTATATTTGATGCACATCCTGATTGTACATCTACAGTAGATGTTCCAACAAATGAGGATTTTGTTAGACACCTTATTGAAAATAATATCGTTCCTCCGGATAGAATTATATTTATTGGACTAAGAAACATTCCTGATTTTGAAAAGAAATTCTTGGGAGAAAAAAAGATACTTTACTTTACTCCTGAAAAATTATTTTTAAACATACAAGATATTTGCGATGCAATCATGGAAAAGGTAAGAAGTTTTGAAAGCTTGTACATATCTTTTGATATTGATGCTATAGACCCTGTATTCGCGCCTGGGACTGCTTACAAAGAGGTTAATGGTTTATTGCCACAGCAAGTATTTTATTTACTTAACAGGCTTAGTTTGTTAAAAAATTTAAAGTGGTTTGATATAGTAGAAGTCAACCCTTCTCTTGACAAAGACGAATTAACAATTAGCTTAGCAGCTGAAATAATTAAAAATGAGACTCTTCGTTGGCATTCCTCTGGAAGCTAAAGTAAGGGATTACCTTTACAGGGTTGAAAGAGAACTTGCAAAACTTCCTGCAAAATTTAAATTTGTAGCCAAGAAAAATCTACATATTACGCTTAAGTTTATGCCAAATGTAAATGAGAATGATTTGGAAAAAATAAGAGAAAATTTAGCTTCTATAAAAATAAAGCATTTTAATGCAAGATTGACAGCCTTATCATGGTTTCCAAGTCAGAACTATGCAAGGGTGATTTGGGTTGGTGTTGATAATGAAGCAGACATTATAAAACTTCAGCAAAGAGTAGACGAGCAACTGCTTGAATTTTTTCCAAAAGATCAGCGCTTTAAAGCCCACATAACTCTTGGAAGAATAAAATTTATTAAAAACAAAGAAAAGTTTTTTGATGGTGTTAGGAAAATAGCTATAGAACCACTCTCTTTTGAAATTAAGGAATTTGGCCTTTATCAAAGTATTCTTAGAAAAGAAGGACCAGAATATATATGCTTGCAAACCTATAAGCTAGGATAGAAATTGTTATTAAGTTTACCTTACTTATTATTTAAAAATGCAAAATTCAACTGTTGAAGAGTTTCTTGAGAAGGTATACTGTGAATTTGAAAAGTGTGTTTTGGAAAGGGGAGTTGGGTATAAGAGCAAGTTTTGTAAAAATCTTTTAAAACTTTTCGAGGAGTATGAATTTTCTAAAGTAGATACGCTTTCGATTCAGAAAGTGGTGTGTGGAGTTTGTGATCAATTGGTTTCTAAAGCGGCTAAAGAAGGAAGAATATGGTCTATAGATTTTGAAAGCTGGAAAGGGGCTGTAACTGGGAAAATGGAGGAAAATTTGGGGAAGTGGTATTTGAAGCAAGTACTCAATCATCAACAAACTCCTTATTCAGCAACTCAAAAATAACTTTTGCTTTTTTCTTTCCAATTTTTGCAACTTTTTGCAATTCAGAAGGACTTGCATTAAAAATATTCCTTACGCTTTTAAACTCTTTTAGCAAGTTTTTTGCAAGCTTTGGGCCTACTCCTGGTAAGGTTTCTATGATGAGTTGTTGATAGTACTTTATTTCTTTTGGCTTCTTCTTTTTAAGTAGAGAATTTTCTTGTGGGTTCCTCTTTTCAAGTAATTCTATAAAAGAAGCAGTATCGCGAATATTTTTTGTAAAAACTATTGGAATCTGATAGTCAACAGATATCGCAGCAAACATGCCTCTGATGGCATTTGGGTGCATTTGTCTAAGCTCGTAAAGATTTTCATCACCTTCTATGATTATTATTTGCTTATCAAATAAATCTTTTAACAAAGACAGCTGCTCAAAAATTCTTTTGTCAATTATCGAATTTAAAAAATCATGTTGTGTTTTTCTTTCTATGCCAATGTTGCTAACAATAATGTCTGTTGGCAAATCTTTTTCTTCAAAGTCAAGATTTCTTCTTGCAAGCTCTTTTATCAGAAGCCTTTCTCTTTTATCAACAGATATCATTTTATAAAATCATGTAAATCTTTTGATTGATTTTTATTTTTAAATTCTTTTAATGTTCTTTTCATTGTTAGCTCTTTTCTTTTTGCACTCCAGTAGTATGCTTCATCCCTTGTGCGTTTTGTGATTAAGAATATTATTCTTCCGGGCATAGACCTTGCTACTCTGCCAGCTCTTTGAATGGTTCTTATTTCGCTTGCCACCGGTTCATAGAATATAGCAAGATTCGCTTCCGCTATGTCTAGGCCTTCTTCACCAATAGAAGTACATATAAGCACATTGTATTTTCCAGAGGCAAAATCCTTTATTACAGAAATTTGCTCTTTCTGTTTAAGTCCCTTTTTCTGGCCGATTAGTTTTACAACTTTTATATTATTTAATTTTAAAAAATTGTAAATCCTATCAACGGTTTCTCTGAAGTTGGCAAAAACAATTATCCTTGAGGTTTTATTTTGGTTTATTAGCTCAAGCAATTCTAGCATCTTTGGATGCTCACAAGAGGTTTCTTGAACAAGCTTTTTCAATTCTGCATAACTTGGAAAATTTTTTATTGTAAGAACAGCTTTGCTAGTTTCTTTTTCTAGCCTGGTTAAGTATGATTTTAGCTGTTCAACACCCTGGGTTTCTATAAGTTCTAATGCATGCGAAATCTTTAGGATGCTAGCTATTAATGAAATAGCATTGAAGTATGCTTTTTTTCCTGCTTTGAGTTCTAGATGAAAACGTCTTTGTAATTCAAGAATTTCTTTTTTTGATAAGTTTTTCTTTTGTATTCCATAGCTCTCAAGTCTAGAAAGAAGTTCCTTTAGCATGATCTTTAGCAAATTCTTTATTTTTTTGTAGCTTTCTGGAAGTTCTACTTTGCGCCAAGATATTTTTCTTTCCTGCACATAGGGCAGAACATCTTTGTCCTGGTAGGTGCGGATTTCTACATCGCTTATGAAAAGGTTGTCACATATTTGGTTAATTTTTTCTTTTGTTCCGCCTGGCGAAGCTGTTAAGGCCAGAATTCTTGGGTTTTTTGATTGTTGCATGTAAATACTTGCAATGTATGTGCTTGCATATCTCATTTTTGAGCGGTGTGCTTCGTCTATGCAAAGTAAGCTTACATCATGCAAAGAAATCGTGCCATCTTGCAAGTCAGATTTTATTGTTTGGGGTGTTGCAACTATAACTTTGGAATCTTGCCAAAGCGTTTTTCTTTTTTCTTTCTTAATCGTTCCCGTGTATAGAGCAATGTTATCTTTTGGAATGTCTGTTAAATTTACAAAACTGTTAACATGTTGTTGGCATAAAGGCCTTGTTGGAGCACAGATTAAAACCTTGGAATTTGGGAAAAGTTTTAATCTATGGATAGCAAGCATTATTGCACAATTTGTTTTGCCTAAGCCAGTAGGTAAAACAACAAGGGTGTTCTTGTTAGCAGTACTTTTAAATATTGTTTCTTGATATTTTCTTGGAATAAACCTAATTTCCATATTTTTGTTAATGTAAGCAAGTTTAAAAAATTTTATATACCTGTTTAAATTGATTTTTACAATGAAAAGAGAGGAACTTAAAAAAAGAATACATCTGTGTGATTTCTATAAAAAGATGCTTCTAAACGAAGTTGAAAAACTCGCTATTAAAAGAAAAGTTGGTTTACTTAGCGACGAAGAATATAGATATGCTATGAACAAACTTCTTAAGGGCAGAAAACTTGAGGATTGGATTAATTACTATAATGGGTACAAACAAAAATGTATAGATCTACTTAAAGATCATTCCTTTGATAGATTTTTTTCAACACTTTTTTTGGGGATATTTATCTTGCTACTTGCGTTAGTGTACCCTTTAAGCTATACAGGCCTAATAACTGCTGAAAAGATTTTGCCTGTTGAAATGTATGTTTCCAACAATACCTTTATAATAATTAATGGCATTTCGCATCCAATACAAGAATTTTTTGGAGAGAAGGAAAGCTATTACATTAAAGAACTAAGATTGCCACTTAACACAAAAACAGTAGAGATTGTGGACAACGGTTTTGTTGTTTTTTATAAAGAGCTAAAATGAAATTTGTTCTTGGGATTTTTGATTTGCTAGCAGGGATATTTATTGCGGGATATATGTTTTTTCACATAAAGATTGCTTGGATTTTTGGATTATACTTGGTGATTAAAGGAATAGTCTTTATTAAAGACATAGCAAGTGTTGTTGATTTAATTGTAGGCATAGTCTTTTTTCTTGTTTACTTTGGAGTGTTTTCATGGAGTTTGGTTTTTGTTGTTGCGTGGCTATTGCAGAAAGGAATTTTTTCTCTATTGCAATAATTTTATAAATCAATTTTTATCAGAGATTTTGGGGCCCGTAGCTCAGTCTGGCAGAGCAACTGGCTCTTAAGCTAGTAGAAACCAGTAGGTCGTGGGTTCAAATCCCACCGGGCCCGTTTAAGCAAAGATGCACGACTTGGAAAGCTGGCTTGAAGAATTGAGGGAAAGCAAAGATGCCATAATTGTTGAAGGCAAGAAAGACAAACAGGTTCTTGAAGAACATGGTGTTAAAAACATCTTTACACTTAATAAACCAATTTACAAACTTGTTGAAGAAATCGCATTGCATTATAAAAGTTGTATTATTCTTGTTGACCTTGACAAAGAAGGAAGAAAGCTTTATAAGTCTTTAAGAAAAAATTTGGAAAAATACAAAGTTAAAATTAACGACAAGTTCAGAAATTTTTTGTTTAGACACACAAAAATTAGGCAACTAGAAAGTTTGGACAGATTTATTGAAGAAGGTCTTTAATTTTTTCTATGGACTCTGCTATCTTGTGGCCGTTTTCTGTGAGCTTGACTGTTTTTATTCTGCCTTGCTTTTCAAAACTCACAAGCTTGGAACGTTCCATTTCTTGCAAAATTTTTACAGCATGACTGTAAGTGCAGTCCACTTCTTTGGCTAGGACTGATCCATATTTATTTTTTCCACCTTTTCTCAAAGCCATTAATATCATGGCTGGTTTTTTTCTAAAGAAGACATCAAATATATCACGCTTTTTTCCAGCCACATTTAACCCCCCTTATCATATATTCCAAAATAACCAATGCATAAGTTATATTTAAATGTTTTTGTTGTTTTTCAAAATAAAAAGTTTTTTAAATCTTTTTTCAAGAATTTGGATATGCTCGAGATGCGTTTTATTAGGGAAAATAGAGATTTTGTTAAAGAATGTATAAAACAAAGAGACCAACAAGAAAAACTGGAACTTGTTGATAAAGTTATCGCTTATAACGAAGAACTAAGCTTGATCAGAAAAGAAGTTGATGAATTAAGGCATAAAAGGAATGTTCTAAATGCTGAAATAATACAATTAAAAAAGCAAAATAAAGACATAAGCGAGAAACTGAAGCTCTCAAAACAAATTGTAAAAGAACTTGAAAAAAAAGAAGAACGCTTACGATTTCTTGAGCATGAAATAAAGAATATTCTTTACAAAGTTCCAAATATTTTGCTTCCAGATGTGCCAATTGGCAAAGATGAAGCAGACAACAAAGTTTTGAGAACCTGGGGTAAGCCAAAACTTGAAAAACCAGAATTGCCCCATGGTGAAATTCTTGAAAGGCTTGGGGTTGCTGATTTTAAAAGAGCAGCAAAGGTTTCTGGTGCAGGGTTTGTTTATCTGCAAAAAGAACTTGCTTTACTAGATTTGTCTTTACAATTTTTTGCAATAGAATTTTTAATTAAAAAAGGCTATACACTTGTTGAACCTCCATTTATGATAAGAAAACTAGCTTACCAAGGTGTTATTGATTTAAAAGATTTTGAAGATGTTCTTTACAAAATAGCTGATGAAGATTTATATGCAATAGCAACAGCCGAGCACCCTCTAGTTGCAAAACACATGAATGAAGTTTTAAACAAAGAAGATTTGCCAATAAAATATGTCGGATTTTCGCCATGCTTTAGAAAAGAAATAGGTAGCCATGGAGTTGACACTAAAGGCTTGTTTAGAATGCATCAGTTTAACAAAGTTGAACAAGTTATATTTTGTTTGCCAGAAGATTCTGAAAGCTTGCATGAGGAATTACTAAAAAATGCTGAGGAAATGTTGCAGAAACTTGAAATTCCATACAGGGTTGTTGCTATATGTTCTGGGGACATAAGCAATGTTGCAGCAAAGCAATATGACATAGAAGCATGGTTCCCAAGGGAGCAAACTTACAAAGAGGTTACATCTTGCTCAAATTGTTTAACTTACCAGGCAACAAGACTTGGCATAAAATATAAAAACAACGACAAAAAAGAATATGTTCATACCCTTAATGGCACAGGAATAGCAACTTCAAGAACAATGAGGGCAATAGTTGAAAATTATTATAACAAAGATGGAACAATTTCTGTGCCGAAAGTTTTACAAAAATATTTTGGTATTAAAAAGAT
>CAZCBT010000004.1:0-17152 GCA_964497015.1 Candidatus Woesearchaeota archaeon
GTGATTTTGGGAAGAGAGTTGTTAAAAGTTTAATTTTCGTATACGTTTTTAAAACTATGAAGAAATTCTATTTTGTAATCGTCAAATTTTAAAGCATTACAGTAAAAATCTTTTCCTACGTATCTTCCGGTTAATTCAACCGGTTCTGTATCGCCGTCCGAAATTTCAGATTGGATTAAAGCCATCGCTTTAGCAAGTTTATCCCATTCTGTAGTGCAAGTGTACCCCAATACTTTTTTATGTTCTTTAGTATCAAGAACCACAGCCACACATGCACGGCTTATTCCAACACTAACTGGTATACCCCTTATTGTTTGGTATTTTTCTTTCGTCTTTTGCCCACATCCAAAGTACAGATTAAAGGCTAATGGTACCATCAATACAATGTTCGCCAATTTCCTTTTTAATCCCATTTTTAAAATTTGAAAAATCAGAGGCTTTTTAAGCTTTTCGATTTTTTTACTACTCTACAGTTAACTTGATTTTTAGTGTAATAAATCACACAAAATTATTTAAAATTTCTATCTCTAAATTTTACATGGCAGATATAACTTTTGATACGCTTTATGAATTGCTCAGGAAGGAAAAGCTAAACAATAAGCTCCAGGAGCTTGAAAGCAGCTTTTATGGTGATGTTACTAATTATATAAGACTTAAAAAAGAGATGATTGATTCGAAAAAGGAAAGCATTTTCTCCAGCAGCGAGGCCCAAAAGATAAAGAAACAGCTTGAAAATTCTAAGAAAATTATAAATGAACTTTACGAAAGAAGAGAACGCAAAATCATAGAGCTTGCTTTGGCTGCTTCTAGGCTTAATAGCATGCCTAAAGATATAAAACTCTTGAAGGAAGAAAAAGAACTCTTTGAAAGAATAAAAGCAGATTTGGACCATTTTAGAAATGCCATTCTTGCTAAGATTCTTAAAGGTGAAAATCCTTGCTTGGAAATGTCTCCTTTATCTTCTTCAGACCTGTCATCAAAAGTTGAAGCCGAAAAAGATCAAAATATTAAGTCCATGCAAGAAGACAAGTTGCAAAAGGAAGAAAAACAAAAGATTGGAAATCAAGAGACTAAAAATCCTGAACAGGAATCGAAAATATTAAAAATGGATAATATTGCTAAAAAAACTATACTAGTAAGGTTTTTGGAAGCTGTTCCAGAAATAGTTGGTGAGGACCTTAACATTTACGGGCCTTTCAACCCAGAAGACATAGCAAACTTGCCAAAAAAGGTTGCTGAAGTACTAATAAAGCAAAATAAAGCCCAAGCAATACAATGAAAGTACCAAAAACAATAAAAAGATATTGTAAATATTGCAAAAAGAAAACAGAACACAAAGTAAGCATTTTAAAAACTGGTGGCAAGAGAGGATCTTTGAAAAAAGGCTCAATTAAGAGGGGACAAAAAAGAGGCCTTGGAAGAGGTTATGGCAATAAAGGAAGATGGGGGTCTAAGCCAGCAAAACCAAAAAGAGTTGGCATTAAAACAAGCAAAAAGCCAAATGTTAGGCTTACTTGCAAGGAATGCGAAAAAAGCATAACAACAGCACTTGCCGGGAGGCTTAAAAAATTCGAACTTGCAAAATGAAAAAGCTTGAACCAATAAGCAAATTTTTAAGGGTAAGATGTAAGAAATGTAAAAATGAGCAGATTATATTTGAAAAAGCATCTACAACAGTAAAATGTTTAGTTTGTAAAGAAATCATTGCCGAGCCAACTGGAGGAAAAGCAAAGGTAAATGCTGATGTTCTTGAAGTGCTTGAATAAAAATGTTCTATAAGAAACCTGGTTTGCCTGAAGAAGGAGAACTTGTCTTATGTACAGTTAAAAAAATACTTTCGCATTCTGTTTTTGTTAGTATTGATGAATATAAAAACTTGGAAGGCATAATTAATATAGCAGAAATAAGCCCAGGAAGAATAAGAAACCTTAGAGACTTTGTAAAAGAAGGTAAGAGAATTGTCTGTAAGGTTTTAAGAATTAAGGGCAAGGAAGTGGAGCTCTCATTAAGAAGGGTCTCTGAGAAAGCAAAAGCAGAAAAACTTTCCCAACATAAACTTGAGGTTAAGGCTGAAAAGCTCCTCGAGTTTGTAGGTAAGAAATTTGGAATTTCCTTGGAAGAAATGTACAAAAAATTCGGATATGATGTTATTGAAAAATATGGGTCTTTGCCAGAATATTTTTATAAAGTCCTTGAAAATGAAAATCTTATTCAAGAAACAAAACTTAACAAACAACAAACTGAGGAACTTCTAAAGGTAATAAAAGAAAATTTTAAACTTCCAGAAGTGGAAATTAAAGGCACGCTAATGTTGAGCTGCGCAAAAGAAAATGGAATAGAAATTATCAAAGAAGCCTTATTGCAGATCAAAGATGAACATATAATGCTAAGATATGTATCAGCACCAAGATACGAAATCGTTGTTAAGTCTAAAGATTTTAAAGATGCTGAAAACATCTTAAAGCAAGCTGTTGAAAAAATCTCAAGTTTTGTAATTTCATATGGTGGAAGCGCAGAATTTGTAAGACAGCAATAAGATGCATAAGATTTTTAAATGCAAAAAGTGTAACTTATATACATTACAAGAAATCTGTCCTAAATGCAAATCAAAAACATACTCACCATTGCCACCAAGGTTCAAACAAGAAGATAAGTGGTCAAGCTATAGAAGGAGGTATAAAATTGAAATGGAGCATAAAAGTGGTAAAGAAAGTTAAGCCTGCAAAAGAATCTGTATTAATAGAAGGCCTTCCAGGAATTGGAAATGTTGGCAAAGTTGCTGTAGATTTTATTGTTGATGAATTAAAAGCTGAAAAAGTCTATGAAATTGCTTCTCAGAAGTTGCCTAATTATGTTTTTGTAAATGAGCAAAATATGGTAGAATTGCCGAGCATTGCTGTGTATCATAAAAAAATAAAAAATAGGTCAATATTTATTGTTGCAGGTGATGCACAGCCTGCTGATGAGGCTTCTTGTCATGAATTCTGCAATCAAATTTTAAAATTGTGCAAAAAACACAATTGTAAAGAAATTATTACTCTTGGTGGGATTGGCTTAAAAGTTGAACCAAAAAAGCCGAAAATATTTTGTGCTGCTAATGATAAAAGAGTGCTTGAAAAGTATATGAAAGGCAAAAACAGGATTAACGGGATAATAGGTCCTATCATAGGGGTTTCTGGATTGCTTGTAGGATTAGCTGCTCAAAAAAGAATCCCTGCTGTTAATATACTTGCTGAAACATATGGGCATCCGAATTATATGGGTCTAAAAGGTGCAAAGGAATTGCTAAACATACTTGAAAATAAATTAAAGCTTGGGTTAAACTTGAAAAAACTTAACAAAGAATTGAATAACGCATTAACCCAGGAAGAAGAGCATAGCTTAGACATTATTGATGAATTTGACTTGGTTGAAGAATACGAAGAAGAAGATTTAAATTATATTGGATAGTTTACTAAAATTCTGCAAGCGATTTTTGTCTGAACAAATATTTTTCTATTTCTACTTTTTCTCCTGGTTTTAAGAGTTTGCCATAAACGCCTGCTCCTCCTGGAAGATAAGAAATTTTATCTTGTCTAAAGTAGCCGATATATTTTGCAACTTCTTTGTTTAGCTTTTCTAATTCTGAGATATCTTTTTCAACAAGAACAGTAATTTCGTTACCAAATTCGCTGACAAACTTTTGCCATAATGTTTGAACTTTAACAGCGTGTGCGTTTAAATCGAGAGCTAAAGCTATGATTTCGCTAAGTGGAATAATATGCAAATACTTTGGTCTAAATTCTGGATGATTTCCTGAAGGCAGATCAGCAAGCTCCTCTATCCTATCAGCTACGCCTTTTTTAATAGGCTTGCCACAATTTGGGCATCTCCAATTAAACATCCTTGCTTGTTCAAGTGAAAAGAATAGCAAGCAACCCATGCATCTTGTTTTGTGATATTTTCCTTCTAAAGGATTAAAGCCGGCATTAAGTACAATTTTATTGTTCTGGTTGCCTTTTAGGGCTTTGGCTATACAATCAAAGTCAAGATCTTGCAATTGAAATCTATTAAATTCCCTGCCCATTTTATCTGGCCAAGGCGAATGCGAATCTGAATTTGAAATAAATGTAACGTGATGTAATTCAGAAATTCTATCAGCCATGTTGGTGTCTGCGCTTAAGCCAAGCTCAAGAAAATACACTTTATTTGTTTGATTGCCGTAACATTCTTTTAATGAATTATACTCCTTGAAAATAGCTGTCCATGGCGTAAATGCATGTGATGGACCTATTAGGCACTCTGCCTTGTTACATATTTCTGCGATTTCCTCTGCTGAAAGGTTAATTTTTGGTCTGCCATCTGTGTCAAGGCTTGTAGTATATTTACTGAATTCTTCTCTAAGCTCATGTACCTTATCCAAGCACGGGAATAATATGATATGGTGTGCTCTTTTTGAGTCTTCAACTTCTGTTTGCAAGATAAACTTTGTGCCATTTGCATGCTCAAGCAAACCATTTTCAAGGACTTTTAAGTTTTCAAGCATCAGATTAAGCCATTTTCCGTGCAATATGTCGCCAGTAGCTATAAGCTGCAAGCCTTTCAAAGGTGCTTGCTCAGCTATCACATTCGGCAGCATATTCTTACTTACACCACCAGAATACAAACCATGAACATGCAAATCAGCATTAACAATTACCGGATCCATGAAAAAAAGAAAGAATAAATAATATAAAAAGTTTTAGATTTCACTACTGTAAATTGTTAATTTTTTGTTTGTTTCTGAAACATATTTAAAGTAAACATCTAGGTTTAGATAATCTTTAACTGCTTCATTGGATGTAACCACGCACACAACAGTTGCTTTTCCATTTTCAAGCCTTGCTGTGAATTCTCTAAGGTTTTGAGGTGTACACACGATTGATGTAGGAGACTCTACCTTTATTTTCAACTCACCCTCATGGAGTGATCTTTTAACAGTATCTTCCAGGTCCTCGCAGCTTACATCAGCAGAATATACTTTTCCATTACCTTTATTTTCAAAGGTCAGAGAAAATCTTACCTTGTTACTTCCAACTTGTTCTGTGCTAATAGAGGTTAGCTGCACTGGAGAAGAAGATACAAATCCTTCTTCAACTTCTGTCTCTGGCTCCACAGTACATACTGTGCTGTCTTGAGCAATTTTTGGTTTTATACAAATTGGTACAGATGTTGTTGTTTTGTATTCATAGCACACCCTAGCCTTCAAAGTATATTCCTGAAAATCTCCGGGAATGGACGGTTTGTAATTTAAATTTCCTAAATCCATTACAACTTCGCTTCCTTCTGGATAAAGTGCAGATTTCCCTTGCAAAGGTTCTGTAGTAGCTTTATAATTTCCAGCATTTTCCAAATTGAAACTCTTTAAATCAACTCCAAATAATTTTACTTTTGCTTTTCCAGCAGGAACATTGTACTCACCCTTATTTTTTAACACCACACTTACAGGAATCTCCTCTCCCCTTGTGAAGCTTTCCAATGGTGCGTTTTCTGCAAAGCTAATTGCTAAACCTTCAGAACCCCCAGAAAATGGTTTTGGAGCTTCTGTTTTTTTCTTTCCACACTGGGCACCCATAAAAACAATGCTCAAAATCAACAGCACTACAAATGCTTTTTTCATTTTATTTATTCAACACCTTTACATTTATTACTTTTTCTATTTCATATCCGTAGCGAACATTAACAATTAGGGGGTTTTCAAGATAGTCTTGATCCAACTTTATGTCTGTCGAACATTTTAAGGTTATAGCATTGTTTATCATTTTAATCTTACCTTGGTATTTTGGTTCACAATTAAATTTGTTAGTTATGCCTTGCAAATTTACACTTACATCAATAAACGGCTCAGAAACTTCTAAACTAGAAACATCTGATGAGCTTATCACTTTTCCATTACCAGCATTTTTAATATCAATTTCTAGCCTTAATGTAATCTGGTTGTCGCCTAAAGGAATGATTTCTTTTTTGATAGACATAACTTTAACAGGCCCATCAAAATTTTCTGGAGTTATTGTTTTTACCATTTCACAACCTAGATCATAGTCACGGGCTAAACAGATTGTAGTTGTAGCTTTTGTTGTATGCTCATATCTTGCTCTTAAAGTGACCTTTACGTCTTCATCTTTTTCTAAATTTTTATAATAATATCTTCCACTTTGATCGGGGAAATATAATTTCTCGGTAGAAGGTATTATTTCTTCCTTAAAATGCTGCGCTGGTGGCAAATTGGCAACCTTACAACTTGCTGAAGGTACCCCTCCAAAATAATCGGTAAAATCATCAAAAACACAAACATAGACATCTTTTTGCTTGTCATGAAAATTTTTAGCTTCTAAAGCAATGTAAAATTGTGAATTCTCGTAAATGCTTGAAGGAGGTCGACTTGGTAAAAAATTTATTTCTATTACATTGGTTATAGATTTTCCTCCACCAGGACCAAATCCAGGTCCCTGAGGGCAAGCACCAATTACCAAGAACAGAACTATAAAAGGTAAAACCTTAATAAAGTTTCTCATAAAAAATTTAATGCCAAGAAATTTAAAAAACTTTCTATGATGTTGGGAGTGCTATTATATCAACAATTGTTGGTTTGTGAAGTTGGTAAACATAATCAACTTCGGCCTTAAATTGTATTTTAGAAGGTTGCATTTCTGTTGTGTAAACTCTAAACGGACAAAAATATGTGAATTCTTTCTTGTATTGCTCGACACATTCTCTGTACGAAGGTACTTTCTTGCTTAATGTTCCGTATTTTCCTCGTATCACGTTATTGATGTGCACTAAAAGTTCTGCGCTAAGGGCTTTTAAGGCAGAGCAATCAACATTGGTTTTTTCTAATGCGTCATTGGTTAAAGTATAATAGCCACCAACCTTTATAAAATTGCAGCCCGGAGAGTTCACTTCAAGTTCTACACCACTTGGAACAAAAAGTTTCAAATCTTTTATCTCTTTTAAACCACCATCCCAATCAGATTTAACTTTAAGATATAAAACATAATTCATATCAGAATAAAATGGTTGACTATTCTGGCTTCCCAAAACGATCTCTATTGGACCTTTGCTGCTTCCATAACTTGGTTGAAGAGGCTTATCTGTTGGCTCGTGAAAACTTTTAGCGTAAGGTTGCCAAACAACGGTTTGTGAATAAAAAAATGTTGGAATAAATCTAACAATTACAGAACCCTCAGACTTATCTTCCTCTAGCTGGAAACCATTTTCAAACGTACAACTAACTGTTTGTGTAGAACCTTCCCAAGTATGATCAACCATTAATTGTTTTGGTTCCACAGTTATTGCACCAGTATAGTTTTCCACATAACACGCTTTTGAAAAATCCAAAGTTATAACTTTCTCTTCAGGTATTTTCTCTACAGATAATGTAGCAGTAAGATATACTGGTTGATTTGGATACACAACACCTTGCATAGGCTTAAATTGTGTTACGAAAATCCCGAAATTCTCTTGTTGATGTTCCTCTACGCCTACTTCTTTTGTTTCAGGTTTGAGTTGGGCAGCTTCTAGTATTGCTATAGCAGCCCTTGGTGCGTGTTTTAAAATTGGCACATTCTCTAAAACCATCGCTACCCTTGTTGCTCCAGTTGGCGTAAACAAAGAAGAAAAAAAAGTAAACATAACAATACTTCCGAAAATCGCGATTAATAAAACAATTAAAAAAAATGCAAACCATAAAATTTTAGACCAAATTCTTAAAGGTGCCCAAGCTTTTGACAATTCCACCATTTTATATATAAATTCTTAACAGATCAACAGCAAACGAATTTCCAGGAACAATTTTAATAAAATTATCACCAAGTTTTATATAATCCGTAACACTCACTTCATATTCGTTGTTTTCTGTGTTCAAAGAAAACTGATAACCATTTATGTTAATAGTTGCAGATTTTCTACCAGTTTCAGGCAAGGCCAAATAAAGATAAACCTTTTTTCCTTGGTTTATTTTTTCCATTACGCTGCTATCAACACTGAAATGATAGGTTGGATATGTTGTTTCTTTTAATGAAGTTTCAACAAAGATGTTATTAAATTGAAAATCTCCTCCACCTATGCTAAAGATTAATTCATTTTTTCCTTTTTCAAAATCCTCTTTGCTAAGTTCTATACTTCTAGAACCAGCAATGCAACCAACAACTTCTGAAAAGATTTCTTTTTTATTAAGCAAGACTTTTATTGTTGTTGTATCCTCCAGATTATTACAATAAAAATTAAACTCCAATTTGCCTGTTTTTAAATTTTCATAATCATCAGTAGATAAAACAAAAGTTCTCTTTTCTTCAGGATTTAGAAGTTTGTATTCCAATTTTAAGCTTATATCCTTAAGGACATATTTATTTTTCTTCCAAAAAGCCAGTCCAGGATGATTAACCTTAAAAGTTATTTTATTTTTTTCTTTAAGATATGTATTGGGAAGGGTCACAATTTCAACACCTGAAGCTTCAGAATCATAGACAAGGTGATCATTAAGCCAAATTTCTAGCCTTCCAGAAGATTGTACAGCATTAAAAACTAAAGAAACTTTTTCAAGATTTGCTAGCTCATCAATTGGAAAACTAAGTTCCTTTGGAGAAGAGCTTATGAAGCCCCTTTCTATTGTTAAGCTTTCTGCAAGTTGTTTTAAAGAAGGCTGTGTTTTGACGTAAAGGTTAATAGAAGGAACCTCGTGTTTTACTTTGTCGGTTTTTGCAACATACAGTTTTCCTGGAGACTCCATCAGCAAAGACATGTTTTCTTCAGCCGTCACTTCTTCTGCTGGTTCAGCTGATGGTTGTTCGGCTGTTTCATTAGGAGAGAGCAAGCGTTCTCTTTCCTCTGGAGAAACCATCAAGATGTATAAAACCATAAACAAAGCAATTAATATAACAAGTACAGCAGCACCCCAGGCAACAGCTTTTTTAGGCATTTAAAATTCAAGAGTCCAATCTATTTAAAATTTACTATGAACCAGGCTTGACTATTGCCTTAGCAAATTTTAAAAATGTTGGCTTTTTAAGCAGCTGCATCAATATCTTTGATGGAAATTCTCTATCTGTTTCTGCAAGTATCTTTTTAATTTGTTTTTCGTTACAACTCTCTACTAAGTTATCTAGATCGCTTGCAGATAATTTGTTAAGCATTTTTCTTATTAACAAACCATAAAACAGCTCCTTTCCGATTTCTTTCCTAACAAGTTTTTCGTAATTCAAATTTTCAGTTATGGCTTTAAAAAGCAAATTTGCTGCCTTTAGCCCTGGAATAATGCCGCCATATGTTGTTGGCTTAACCAAAGTAGCAGCATCCCCGACAATATAAACATTAGAAGCTTGTAACTTTAATTTAGGGTTATAAATAGGGATTAGCCCTGTTTGAAAATTCTTGATTCTATATTTTTTGTTAAGGTTTTTTAAAAATATTTCAAACCTTTTTTTAACATCGCTTTCAGAAACTACACCAACTCTTGCAAAAGATTCATTTTCTGGTACTATCCACGCAAAATAACCTTCATGAAGATAGAATTCTATTGCTTCTTTTTCTATATCCTGCAATTTTGCTCTTGCTTGAAAGCCGATAACGAATTTTCTCTTTCCGAATAAATTACAAGCTTTAGCAACCCTTGATAAAGGCCCATCTGCGCCTATAAGAATATCTGTTTTAAAATGTTTCTTGTTATTAAGGATTAAATATGGGTTTTTGAAATCTAAAAATTTATGTTTTAAATACAGCTTTACACCATTATCTTGAGCCAGTGAACAAAGGTATTTATCAAATTTTTCTCTATTAAGCAAGTAGTTTGGATTCTTGAATTTTATTGTAAGCTTTTTTCCAGAAGGTGAAACAGTTACAACTTTTTTTAATTTATTTACAATAACATTCTCCTTTAGTTTTAAACAGTTTTTAATTTCGCTTGTTACTAAACCAGTACACTGAACAGGTTTACCAACTTCGGCATGTTCTTCAAAAATAGCAACATCATGGTTTGCTTTAGCAAATAAATAAGCTACATAACATCCAATTGGACCAGCACCAACTATAGAGATCATGCTAAAAAGTATGCCGAAAAAGATTTATAAATTTTGTTTGTGTTAAAAATCTATGGAATGTCTTTTGATAGTATTTGCAACGATATGGCTTTTATTTGCTTCTATAGCGGATATAAAAACAAAAGAGGTTCCAGATTGGTTGAGTTACAGTTTTATTGGCTTAGCAGCTTTTTATAGGATGTTTGATTTTTCGTTGATGTATTTAGTAACGTCTCTGGCAGGAATTGTTTTTGGCTATTTACTTTACAGAACAGGTCATTGGGGTGGTGGAGATTTTAAATTGCTTACTGCAATAGCTATAGCATTTCCTGTTAGCCCGCTAAACAAACATTCCTTTTTTCTTGTTTTATTCCTTCTATTTACATTTTTAGCAGGTGGCTTGTTTGCTATTGCATATGCTGTGTATTTAGCAATTAAAAACAAAAAAAAGTTCAAAAAAAATTTTAAAAACTTGTTAATTGCTTCAAGATTTTATTTAATTGCTATCATAGCCACTATTTTGTTTTTTGAAATTTTAATAAGAGAAAGTTTTGCTATTTTACTTGGGATTTTAATTGTGTTCTTATTTTTTGTTTTCATGTTTGTATTTTGTGTTGAAAAAAATTTTATGATTATCGACAAGCCAATTCATGAACTTGTTGAAGGCGATATGTTAGTAAGCGATATTTACAAAAATAGAAAACTTATATGTAAAGCAAGAAAAATAGGATTAACAAAGGAAGACATTCAAAATTTAAAAAAGAATGGGATTTCAAAAGTAAAAATTAAAGACGGCATTCCATTTGTTCCTTGCTTTTTTATTGGTTTTATAACAGCATTGATTTTAAGCCTTTTATGGAATAGGTTCTTCTAAAGAATAAGAAGGTTTTTTTGGTTTAGGCTCTTTAGGCTTAGATTCTTTGATTCCATTTTCGATTTTTAAAATCTTGGCAAGCTTTTCAAGCTCTTGCTCGGAAATTTTTTTGGGTGTCCATTTAAATTCAAGTCCATCGTTTTGAAATCTAGGAATAACGTGCAACAAAAAATGATCAATAACCTGGCCTGCCAGATGCCCTTGAGAAATAAGCAAATTAAAGCTTTGTGTCTTTAAACTTTCTTCAAGTTTTTTAATTGCCTGTTTTGCAACCTGAAAAATTTCAAGAAGTTGATTGTTGCTGAGTGATTGTATACTTGCAATGTGCTGCTTAGGAAAAATAATTGTATGTCCGGGATTTGCTGGATTTATGTCGAGAACAGCAATAATACTGTCGCTTTCATAGATCTTATAAGCTTTTAATTGACCAGAAGCTATTAAACAAAAAGGACATTGCCTAGCTTTTAGCTTTTCAAGTTCCTCTTTTGGCAAGGATTTGATAAATTCTGCAAGTTTCTTTTTTTGTTCTTCTTGTGAAAGAGTAAGCAATTCTTCTTCAAGTTTGCTAAGCTCTTTCTTTGTTACCATACTTTTAATAAAATTTTTCTGCTTATAATTTTATCTATTTTTCAAATTATGATAAGCATAAACGAAAAGTCCTGCAGACCAAGCAAAAGGCACGTCAGCCTTGAAAAATTTTTTAATCACAGGCACTTCCTTATAGTAAACTTCATAAATCTTGCCATATTTTACAATGGTTTCTGCTATTTTTTGTAATGTTGAAAGTGCATCTTTTTTTCTTTTTATGGCTTGCAAAGCCACGCAATTCAAACAACCCAACCATATCCAAGAGAAAGAAGAATGATACAAAAAATTTCCCCTTAAAAAGTTAAGTGGCGCATATCTCCACAATGAATATCTTGGGTATGCACATGGCAATGGCAAACCCTTTAGTTTTTCTTTAACAAATTCCTCTATCGAATTTGCTTGTTCTTTTGTGGTTATGCCAAATATTATTGCTAAGGCATTTCCAGCTGTTGAAAAATATTCTCTTCCGTGATCAGCTGGCCAAGAAGAAAAAAACTTGCCATTCCAAAATGTTTCTTGGATTTTTTCTTTAAGCTTTCTGGCCTTTTCTAAAATTTCTGTATTATCTTCTTTTAAAAATTTCAAGAGGTTTGCAAAAGAAAGTAATGCACCATAATGTAAAACATTTCCGTAAAGAATATGGCCTCTTCTGAAAGTTGTATCTTGCCAATCCGCAAGCAACCCTTGACAAAGCAAGCCATTCTTATAATGGTTAAAATTCCATTCCAATGCTAATTTTACTTTTGGAAAAATTTTTCTAAGGTAAGCGATGTCTCTTGTTTTTTGAATGTATTTTTCCAAAGAAATTATAAACAATGAGTTTTGATCAATGGGCCTTGTAATAAAAATAGAAGTCGTGTATATTGGATAAAGTTTTTTTCTTCTTATCTTAATACCCCAGTATTTTAAAAATACATGGTAGCGGTCTATTCTTCTTGGTAATTGGCCATCTTTCTTTTGGAATCTCAAAAATAAGTCAAGGTTCTTTTTAACTATTTCATAGTCTTTAAGTTCCAGGCTGCCAAAAGAAGCAAAAAAAGAATCTCTTGCCCAATAATCATCAAATCTCCTTAAGCCAGCAAGTATACCATTTTTAGCATAACAAGCTCTTAAATCACGAACAGCGATTTTGTAAGCCCTATTTAGCAGATCCATCTGAAAAAAATCTCTTAAAAATTTTTAAATGTTTTGTTCGAGAAATTCGGGATCTCGCTAATTTCTACTTCTATTTCATTGGCATCGCACCGCATTAACTTTACTCACCACAATACTTTTGGTTATTTTCTCTTTAATATCAATTAGATTAGTAAATATACAAATGATGCTCCAAACATTTTCAAAAAATATTAAAAATATAAAATCTGATTAAATTCTCTAGGCCTTTTAGCTCTTTCCCTATATTTATTAAGGTCTATGCCTATATATTCTGGCAGATATTCCGAGACAAGTTTGTCTCCCCTCTCCATAAGATTTTTAATTTTATTAGCTCTTTCTTTAAATTTCTCACTTTTTAGTGTCATAGAAATAGCTCTTGCGGTAATTAGCATATTTTCTAAACAATCATTACAGCCCCTAACGCCAGACCAAAAAAGATAGGCGATATTTATAGGGTTATTTCCTGGTTTTGAAAATGCATACTCTACAAAAGGCATAACCTCTTCTTGATATTTTCTTGCTTCTTCATATTTTTGGACGTCCATCGCATCTGTAATTTTCTTAAATAATTTAGGACAGACATTTGCAGTAGCCGAAATTACACCAGTTCCCCCAATCTTCATTATTTCATAAACTTTATTATCTTCCCCAGAAACAACAGCAAATTTTTCTGTGTCTATATTGTCAATAATTCTTTTTGTAAATTCATCACCAGAAGGATCTGCTTGCTTCATGCCGATAAATTTATCTGGTCTTATATTTGCAAGATATATAACAGGCTCGTCCTCAAGATTCAAAACAGTTCTTCCTGGAACATTGTACAAAACAATATTCCCTTCAATTGAATTTGCTATTTTTAAATAATGGGATATGGCAGCTTCTAGTGGCGGCTTTAAATAATATCCTGTGGCCATTAAAAATGTTGTCGGACCTATTTCTCTCTCAATTTTTTGTGCCAGTTCTATTGCTTTATTCGTATCGTTAGAGCCCGCTCCAACAATTATTGGCACTCTTTTGTTTACAATATAAAAAGTTTTAACAACCTGAGAAATATGCTCATCATAGTCGAATGTTGCTGCTTGGCCAGTAGTTCCCATCACAACAATCCCATCAATACCAGCAGAAATGAGATCCTCAATCAGCATTTCCTGTCTTTCTAAATCAACCTTTCCAGAATAGTCCATTATTGTAACCAAAGCAGGAAAAACACCCTTCAATTCTTTTGGAGTTAAAGGTTCATTTTTAACCATAGATTTTAAAAGAGTAAAAATATATAAATTTTTTTATTTTGTTACCACTAAAGGATATTAACCAACAGCTCTTCTGACATCTGTAATTTCCACACTTTCTACGTTTTCAATCTCTTTTAAAGAATCTTCTACGGCATCAGGATTTTGCGTTTCTGGAACAAGAAAAACAATTTTTATGGCTTTTAAGCCGAATGCTATTGGTTCTTCTTCTACGCTGCCAACGTGAGCATTAAAAGCCGAGAGTTTCTCTTTAGCTTTTTCTTTAATAGCTTCCAGGTCTACATCTGGGGAAGTTGGCATTATTTTTATTGTTATAACAACATTTGCCATTTTAGTTTGGCCCCTCAAATCCGCAATTTTGGCATTTATATTTTATAACATTCTTCCTACAAGTAGGACAACGAATTATTTCATATTTACCACAATTAGGACATATAAAGCTAGTTGTACCTATTAAGCTTGTTACTTCAACTTTGCAACTATTACAGTATTTTGCCATGGATTTTTTGATTAGAAAATATTTATAAAGATTTTGGAACTATAAATTAACTTGCAAGACTAAAAATGGAAAACAATAATTCCATGAACATCTTAAAACTCCAAAAAGAGGGAATGTTCTTTGATATGCATTTTCATACCAATTTTTCTGATGGCAGTACAAAGGTTTCTACTGTTGCAAAAATTTGCAAAAGGAATGGAATAGGCATAGCTATTACAGACCATAATGAAATAAAGGGCGCACTTATAGCAAGTTTGGAACCGATAAATCTTATTCCTGGCATAGAACTTCGGAGTAAAGAAAATCTTGACATACTTGTTTATTTTAGGAATATCCAAGATTGTGTTGAATACTACAAAAAATACGTAAAACCAAATCTTAATGGAATTCTATATGCTGGTTTAAAGTTAAGTGGAGTAGAACTAATAGAACATGCAAAGAAATTTAATGCGTTAGTTTCTTTGCCACACCCTTTTGCTTTTTATCATAGTGTTAGAAACCATGTTAAAAATTTGTACATAGAAAAAGGAAAAGACAAGTTTAATTTGATTAAAAAATTTGATGCAATTGAAGTAATGAACGGACATCTCATGAAAACGATGAATCTTAAAGCAATAGAACTTGCAAAAGCTTACAAAAAGGGCTACACAGCTGGTAGCGATGGCCATGTAAGATTTGATTTGGGTGGTGTATTAAACTTTTGTTATGCTTCAAGTATAGATGAATACTTTGAAGAGATTCTAAAAAAGAGAAACAAAATCTACTATTATCCAGGCAGGGTTCCTAGAATGATAGTTTCCAAAGGTTGGTGTTTCAGAAAACATGCAAAGCACCCTGTTTATTACATGACAAGAATGGTACAATTCGGAAAAAGAAAAATCTCAAAAATAAAAGAGAAACTAAATAACCACACTTAAGATTCAGAAGAAAACTTTTAAAATAAAACCTCTTTTCGTAATTAGCCCCCGTCGTCTAATCTGGATAGGACGCAACCCTGCGGTTCTTAGCAGCAAGGTTGTAGTCTGGGTTCAAATCCCAGCGGGGGCATTTAATGGGGTAAGATTTTTATATGTTCAATGCATAATTTAAAAAAATGAAAATTGCATATATCACAAACACATTTTACCCAGAGATAAATGGTATTGTTACTTCTATAATAAACAACTCAAAAATTTTAGCAAAAAGGCACCACATAGAAATCTACACAACTAAAAAATCAAAAAAGATAAATCTTGGAAAAAATATAAAAGTAAGATACTATCCTGGAACAAGCATATTCACAAAATATCCTGAATTCAAACTTGAAATATTTTCTTTACGATTTTTGAAACATCTTGAAAGATTTGATCCAGACATAATACACATCCATACCCCTTCAATATTTGGTATGGAAGCGTTGTTCTACTCAAAGGTTTTCAAAAAGCCGGTTGTTGCAACATATCATACTTTCCTTCCAGGATTTATTAAACATTTTAAAATTTCTGTACTTTCAGAGCTTGAACTAGCAAAAAACGTTTTAGACATGTATACAAAGCTTATCTACAGTGCGGCAAATGCAATAATCACGCCGTCAAATTCTATGAAGGAAATGTTAATAAAAAATGGTATCGTTAAGGATAAATCCAAAATTTATGTCATTAGCAATGGGGTTGATGTTAGCGCTTATAATCTGTATAAAAATCGTTTGCAAAAAACAAGTTCTAGTTTGAAAAAATCAAATCCAGTAGTTTTGTATGTTGGAAGATTAAGTTATGAAAAAAATCTAGATGTTGCAATTAATGCATTTAAACTTGTTGAAAAAGATATGGATGCGGAATTTTGGATTGTTGGATGCGGACCAGACGAAAACCACTTGAAAAAGTTAGCATCAAATTCGAATATAAAATTTTTAGGAGCAAAGAGGGGTTGTAAGCTTCTTGAAGTATATTCTAAAGCAGATATTTTTCTAACCGCATCCACCATAGAAACAGAAGGGATTTCAATATTGGAAGCGATGTCTTCAAGACTTCCAATAGTCGGTGTTAGGAAACTTGCAATACCAGAATTAGTTACACATGGAAAAAATGGATTTGTTGCAAAACCTGGAAATGTTAAGGAGCTGGCAAAGTATTTAAGAATCCTGATTAAAAATAAGGATTTAAGAAAGAAAATGGGTAATGAGTCATATAAAAAAGTAAAGAATTACGATTTAAAACAAGTTTCAGCCAAACTGGAGAGCTTGTACAACAGTTTGTTAAAATGATATCTTGTATTATTCCATGCTACAACGAGGAAGAAAGGGTTAAAAATGTTATCAATGTGGTTACAAGCCATGAACTGATAAGCGAAGTCATTGTTGTGGACGATGGTTCGGATGAAAAAACAAAATCTATTCTTAGAAGTCTAAAACATGAAAAACTAAAGGTGCTGTTCTTGAATAAGAATATGGGGAAGGCATATGCAGTTTATCACGGAACAAAAAATGCAAAAAATGATCTTGTCTTGCTTTTAGATGCAGACTTAATAAATCTAAAGAAGGAACACATTGATAGTTTAATAGCACCAATCATCAACAAAGAAGCACATGTCTCTATGAGTTTGAGAAAAAATGCGTTATTGATTAATAAAATTTTTAGAATAGACCCTGTTTCAGGGGAGAGATGTCTAAAAAAAGATATTCTTCTAGCATTGGATAACCTAGAAAACTTAAGATTTGGTTTAGAAACAAAAATAAATTTGCATATTTTGAAAAATAATCTAAAATATAAAATCGTGA
>CAZCBT010000005.1:0-15976 GCA_964497015.1 Candidatus Woesearchaeota archaeon
AATTGTTGCAAAGAAGTATAGTTTCTTTGCCAATCTGGTACAAAAGTTGCAATTATCTTTGAATTTCTTATGAAAGTTATCCCACCAGCCGTTGTTTTGTATTGGATTGCTGCTTGATGCTCTACTTGGGAATATGTTCTAACATAATGAGTAAAAAATTGCTCATAATTTCCAATTCCGTCAGCTCTTCCTTGATCTGGCTTGAATCTGATTCTTGCTCTTCCTTGTCCATCAACCAAAAATCTTGAACTTGCTCTTTCTGCTGAGCTATCTTGTTGTAATTCAGCATATGCAAACAAAAGATAACCAGCATTTCTTGTGTTAAAGTTCAGCAACGTTTTATTCTGCCAATCTGTAGAATTTGTAAAGTTTTCATCCTGGCTAATGTTTACAGTAAATTCTCCAAATCCAGGATCAAGAGGTGTTAAAATAAATTTATAAGTTGAGTTACTTTCAAGCGAAATAAATCTCCAAGGAGATTTTTGTTTACATAATCCAGCATCTTCATCGTTGTCGTTGCAAACATCAACTATGCATTGCTTAGCAGTATAATTCCATGATTCACATTTTTCTAAAACAACACCACTTGCGTTAACAAAAACAGTTACATTTGTAAAATTCAAACTCCTTAAGTCAATATAAAACCCATCAACAAAATTTTTATTTGAAAAATTCACGCTTCCTATTTCCAAAACAAGATTGCTTGTAACGTAAAGGTCTTTAAAAGAAAGTTTCTTTATCTTGCTATTATTAAGCACGATATCTACATCATAGTTACCTTCGGGCAACAAATTCAAATCAATTTTTGTGCTATTAATATATGCTTCATAAGAAATTGTGTTATTATTTTGGTCAACAATTTTTAATTTTTCTTCCGCTGGTTCGAATGCATAGTTAACTCTTTTCAAGAATACAAAAAAATCTTGTGTTGTATTAACAATTTTAAAGATTAAACTTGCATTGTTTTCTGCATAAAAAGGACATTCATTCTTGCATTTTATCTTTATCTTTTCATAACCAGTGCTTGTAATGTTTGCAAGTAAAACTGTGTTATTAGCTGAAAAAAGATAGACTTCAAGAGTTCCGTTGCCGAACATACTTCCATGAATCTTTAAGCTTTTTAAACTACCTGATTGATTCACAAGCAAGAAAGTTGTTGTTTCATTAAATTGCTTGTTTAGATGCAAAACACTATAACCAACAATTTCTGGGCCAAGAAAGAATGTTATAAAGATGACTGTTAAAATTGTTACTATACCAATAGCTTCTGCAAAGTTAAGATTTCTCATTTTTTCCTTCAGGGATATTTTTCTTTTCAAGAATTAAAGAATCCCTACCATGAAGTTTAAAAACAAGCTCTATTCCCTTTTCCCAACCAAGAAGTTCGGCAATTTTCTTGGGCAGAGTTATTACAAGCTGACCGTTTGGTAAGCGTTGAATTTTTACCATATTATTAATTTTAATAGTATTTTTAATAATATTTAAATATTGCTAAATTAGCTTAAAGCATATCTCAACAATGCTCCAACCTTGCCAAGATTTTCAAGCTGCTTGCCTTCATGTGTCTCAATAGAAACAATTTTAAATTCTGCACCAACACTCTCAGCAAGCTTTTCAAGCTCTTCAATAGTTTTATCATCAAGCGTCTCGCAAACAATAACCAATTCAGCAGCACCATACTGTAAAGCGTTTTTAACTTCATTAATGCCATACGCTACCTTGTTTGGTTCTTTTGCAAGCATATTAAAAAATTTCTGCAAGATTTTCTTTTCCTCAACAATTTCTGTCTGGGCAAGAACATCTTTACTTTTTTCTACTAATTCATACAAACCATAGTCACCAGTATAGGAAATGTCCTTTACAGCAATTATCTTTTTCTTAACTTCCGCATCAAGATAGTTACCATCAAGAAATTCTTCTTTACTTGGTCCAGGTCCTCCAAGCAAAACACCTTTAATTTCTGGCTTATCTTTAAATTCTTTGTTTGCGATCTCGCCAACCCTCTTAAAAAACTCATGAGCCGCTTCTTCTCTTAATCTTGCATAACGTTGCTGACTGAAGCCGCCCGCCTTTACTTTTCCAGGCACACCAGATGTAAGCTTGGAGAGTTCTACAATTGCTGTGCCTTTCAACAAACCAACATTGGCTTCTCTTTTGTCAAGAACTATTAAGCCATAAATATCTTTGGTTTCAATCATTTCTTTTAAAGGATCAAGCAGAAAAGTTTGATCGCATCTGTAAATTCTAACATTGATTGGCTCTGGTGGCTCAATAGCCCAAACTCTAATATCTGTTTTGCCTTCGCGTTCCGCAACATTGCCAGAAAAAATAGCTAATCCATTTGGTGGAGTCCTTTTGTAAAGCCTCAAATGAGAAATCATTTTTTCAAGTGCAGCAATAACATTATTCCTTGTTGTTTTGTCCTTTATGTTAGCAGCAGTCCCTTGTTCTTGGAAAAGGTGATTGATTATTTTATTCAAATCATAACCAGCTGGCACATATACAGAAACAAGTTCTGTATGCCTACCCCTATAACTTTCCAGCTCGTCTATAAACTTTCTTAGCTTATATCTTTCCTTAGGAGTCATTGTATAGAAATTTCCTTGCCATAAGTAAGATTTTTTATATTATGGGCTGCTATTATGTCACGTTCAGCAAACTTAAACTTTTCTGGCAGTGTAACATTAAGAACCTCGTCTTTTAAAGAAAGCCCTTTTTCCCTTTTGTATTTCCACACCTTGCTGTTAAGTTCTATTAATTCTGCAACAGTAAAGTCTGCTTTTTCAACTTCTTGAATTTCTGGAAACTTTTCAAAATGAATGTCTTTGTTGTTAAGAATGTTATAAATTTTATAAGTTATAAAAGGCAAAATTGGTGCAAGTAGCTTAAGCAAGATTTCCAAGCAATAATGCAATGTATACCATGCCGAATCTTGTTCTTGCTTGTTAAATCTTCCATCTTGATTATAGGCTCTTGGCTTAACAAGTTCTATGTAATGACTTGCAAAAGTTTCCCAAAGAAAATGTTTTAGCTTAACAGCAGGCAAATGAAAGTCATAGCTCTCATAGCAATTTCTTGCAAGCTTTACAAGTTCGTTAATTTCAGCGATAATCCACTTATCTAACTCAAGCAAATGATCTGGTTTTTTTGGCTTTTCAAACATGCTTATAAATCTTGCAACATTCCAAAGTTTTGTTATTGTTTTTGCTGCTCCATCTATCCTTTCAAAACTACATCTAAAGTCCTGCTTTGTTAGATCACCTTCTATAGCAGCCCAAAGTCTAAATGGCTCAGCACCATATTTATCAAGAACTTCTTTTGGATCTATCATGTTACCCTTTGATTTTGACATCTTTAAGCCATGCTCATCAACAATGTGATAATTTATCCAAACATCTTTGAAAATAGCTTTGTCGGTAAGCAAATAGCATTTTAACAAAGTATAATACAACCATGTTCTAACAATTTCTTTGCCCTGTGGCCTTAATGAACAAGGCACATGCTTCTCAAAAAATTCTGGATAGCGCTCATAACCAAGAATCCACAAAGGTGAAATAGAACTATCAAACCATGTATCAAAAACACGAGTTTCGCCTTTGAAATGTGTGCTTCCGCAATTGGGACATTTATCAATTGGTGGATTTTCTTTCCATGGTTGATAATACTTACCTTTTTCAGGCACATAAGCATACCCACATGCCTGACAATACCATATCGGAATTTCTGTAGCATAATAACGTCTCCTGCTAATGGGCCAATCTATGCTAACAGAATTTATCCAATTAATTAATATTCTTCTGCTTTCGTCCGCAAAGAAATTTAATTGATTAGCAATTTCAAGCATCTTGTCCTTAAATTCAAGTTGTTTAAGATAAAATTCTGGCATTGCAATAAATTCTATTTCATCACCACTTCTTTCACAAACAGGCGTTCTGTGCATAATTTCTTCTTGCTTAACAAGCAAGTTGTTTTCTTTCAGCATCTCAATAATCTTTGCTCTTGCTTCCTTTACTGTTAACCCTTCTAAGAAGCCAGCATTTTTGTTCATCTTGCCGTCTTCATCAATAGCAATAACAGGCTTTAGGTTTTGCTCTCTAAAAAATCTAATATCAGACAAATCACCAAAAGAACACATCATTACCAAACCAGTACCTTTTTCTATTGCAGCCATAGGATGCGATTTAATAGGAACTTCAAAATTGTATAAAGGCACGATAGCATGCTTTCCTTCAAGGTGCTTGTAACGATCATCTGCTGGATTGAAAATAACCATGGCACAACTACAAAGCAATTCTGGTCTTGTTGTTGCTATAATAACCTCTTCACCGGTTTCTTTAATTTTAAATTTTATATGGTTAAAAATAGTAGGGAGTTCTTTATAAACAATTTCCGCATCAGCAATAGTAGTTCCACATCCTGGGCAGTAATTGTTAACTCTTGCATCCTCATAGATTAAACCTTTTTTCCATAAATCAATAAATGTGGCCTGCGTTAAAGCTCTATACTCTGGAGAATCTGTTAAATATAAATCGCCCAATTTTGTACCAATATCCCATGAATTAAAACTTATTCCACATCTCAAAAAAGATTCAACAGATTCCAAGCTGAATTTTTCAAGCAATTTTTTGCAATATTCTAAAAATTTTTCTCTTGGTGTGTCTTTTAAAGAAATCTTAAATTCGCGTTCAGCAGCCAATTCAATTGGTAAACCATTCCTATCCAAGCCAAGAGGAAACAAAACATTATGGCCAATCATTCTTCTAAATCTTGCAAAGAAATCCATCAAGCAATAAGTTGTTACCTGGCCAATATGTACAGGAGTATTAACATATGGTGGTGGAGTATCTATGCTAAAAACAGGTTTTTTGGCATTGGGATCAAAAGAGTAAACCTTTTTCTTTTTCCAGAGTTCGTAGATTTCTTTCTCAAATTCCTTGCTCCAGCGTTTTTCTTTTATTTTCGGCTCAGGCATGGTTTCAAAAATTAGAAAGGCTATTTAAAATTTACTAAATGAAAAAGTTTATAAAATTTCTATCTTGCAAAAATTCATAAGGGGCGGTAGCTCAGCCTGGGAGAGCACATGGCTGAAGAGCTGAGCTCTGATTTTATGATGTGCAGCCACCATGGTGTCCCGGGTTCAAATCCCGGCCGCCCCATCGAAAACTATTTAAAATACCTCTTCCTCAGAATTTCATGCAGAAAAAAGGTGCAATCCAACTTTCTATTACAACCATTATAGTTATTGTTATTGGTATAACTTTGCTTACTTTAGGTATTGTTTGGATCAGGGGAATGATGGGAAGATTATCAGGATTAACAGAATCATCTTTTGAACAAGCAGAAAAAATGGTAAGAGAAAGTATGCCAGAAGGGGAAAAGCTTTGGATTTCTGGAGTTTCTTTTGATGTAGATTTAGGAAAACAGAAAGAGACATATTTAGGGATTAGGAACATCTTAGGAGAAACTCAGACTTTCAAGATAGAAATAAAATCAGACACAGGCGATCCAAATTGGATACTATGTCCAAAAGAGAAGGTTGTAGAAGCAGGGGATATCGGAGGAGTTCCAATGATCATTAAAATTAAAAATGCCCCTGCTGGAGAAACATACTTCTTTACAATAAATGTATACGACGAAGGTGGAAATTTATATGGAAGTGAGATTATTTCCATAACAACAAAGTAAAAACGAAGTCGCCGAATAAAAATAAATTTAAATAAAAGTAAATACTTAAAGTGGTATGCTAAAGTTATTCAACACACTAACAAGAAAGATAGAACTTTTTAAGCCTCTACATGATGCAGAAGTAGGAATTTATACTTGCGGGCCAACTGTTTATGATTATATCCATATTGGAAACTGTAGGGCTTTTGTTTTTGCTGATTTGTTACACAGATATCTTGAATATAAGGGTTATAAAGTAAAGCATGTTGTTAATTTAACAGATGTTGATGATAAAACAATAAAAGGCTCACAAAAAGAAGGAATTCCACTAAGAAAATACACAGAAAAATATGCAAAAGCTTTTTTTGAAGATGTTGCAACTCTAAACATTAAACCAGCTTTCAAATATCCAAGAGCTACTGAACACATTAAAGAAATGGTTGAGCTAGTTAAAAAACTTCTTGAAAAAGGCTATGCCTACAAAGCCAAAGATGGAATTTACTATGATATCTCAAAATTTCCTGAATATGGAAAACTTTCAAAGATAGATGTAAGCAAACTCAAAAAAGGTGCTAGAGTAGATGTTCAGGAATATGACAAACAAGAAGCTGCAGATTTTGCATTATGGAAATTCTGGACACCTGAAGATGGTGATGTTTTTTGGGAAACAGAAATCGGTAAAGGCAGACCAGGTTGGCATCTAGAATGTTCAGCAATGTCAATGAAATATCTTGGCGAAACTTTTGACATTCATACAGGCGGCGTAGATTTGATATTTCCCCATCACGAAAACGAAATTGCACAATCAGAAGCCGCTACTGGTAAGAAGTTTGTTAATTATTGGTTGCATAACGAATTTATTTTGGTTAACGGCAAAAAGATGTCAAAAAGTTTAGGTAATTTCTTTACACTAAGAGACTTGCTAAACAAAGGATATTCCTGGAGAGCAATAAGATATGCTTTGCTAAGTGTTCACTATAGAGAACAACTTAACATCAGCGAAGAAAGCTTGGAATCAGCAAGAAGTGCTATTGAAAGAATCTATGATTTCTTGTTAAGGCTAAAGGAATCAAATTCTAAAAACGCAAACGAAAATGTTGAAATACTTGTTAATAACTTGCTTGAAAATTTTGAAAAAGAAATGGATAACGATTTAAATATTTCAGCAGCGCTGGCTGTGATTTTCAATTTTATTAAAGAAATTAACAAATTGGAACTAACAAAAGAAGAAGCTGAAGAAGTTAAAAATGCTATTTTAAAACTTGACAATGTTCTTGGATTGAAACTTGAAGAGCTTATTCAAGAAAAGCTGCCAAAAGAAATCGCAGAGTTAATTAAAAAAAGAGAAGAGTTTAGAAAGAACAAACAATACCAAGAAGCTGATAAGATAAGAGATGAACTAAAAAAGAAAGGCATCTTGCTTGAAGATACAAAAGAAGGAACGATTTGGAAGTTTACTATTTAATTGCCAGAAACTATTTCAAAACTTGAAAAATCGTTAACCTTTTCACGCAATTTATTAAGAAATTCATAAAGAAACTCGTGATATGTTTTTATCTTCCCGTTTACTTTTAATTCGCAATTTGAAAGCTCATCATAAAGAAGCTTCTTTTCCAATTTTAATGCCTTACATTCTATATTTCTTATTCTGTCAACAGGCTGGAATTCTTCTGGTTTTTTAAAGAATTTTTCCATTCTCGAGATAGCTGCATGATATTTATTAGGATTGCTTCCCAAAACAAAATTTTCCACAGAATTTTTCAAATAATACAAATGCAATAGGAGTTGATAAAAGGCTTCTTTATTGGCAATACAAAGCCTACCGTTTGCAAATTTTAAATCCCTTACCTTTTGGTAGGACGCAATATCTTTCAAAAGATTTTCTATCTTTTTGTCTAATTCGTCTTTCTCCACAGTATTAAGTTTCCTTTTACAGGCTTCATACAAATTCAAAAATTTATTAACTTCTGGTATTTTTGTTTTGTACTTGTAAGATAAATTTGCTATGTTATCCAAGATTCTAAGTCCAGAAGTAGAGTTGAGCATGTATCTTGATCCAAGCTCTTTTAACTCGAAAATTAAAAAATCTTTATTAATCTTCCCTGTAACAAATTTCCCCAACAAAGAATTTAGCTCCCATTCAAAAAACACATCCCTATAATTTTTAATTTCTAACACCTCTTCGAGAGATAAGCGAAATCCAGAATCTGAATGATTTTTGATGTAACTTGACCAATAAAAACTCAACTTATCAAATTGGTTGAAATATTTTTCAATTTCATTTTTAATATTATCCAACGACTGATTGATTCCTAATCGAAGTTTTGGTTTTAGTTTATCAAATTCTTGAAGTAAAGAATAAATACCATCCCTCGTTGCCGCAACCTGTTTGTAGCTCTCGTCTTCCACACTTTTTGGTCTTGACAACATGACATTCTTTGAATACTTATCAAGCGCACCCAAAAATCCATAAGGGTCAAAACAAAATATTTCCTCCAATGTTGGAATGTCGCTTATAGGAGAAATTTCTAATACACCGTTTTCAAATCTTGTTGAAGAGTCAAGAAAATTTTCATAAATTTCTCTAAGCCAAGGATACTGTCTTTTAAATTCCTCATCCTTTACAACCTTTTCTTTAAGTGGAATGTCCATTTTAAAATAAAAATAAAAAAGTTTATCTACTCATTATCTTTGTGATGGCCCAAATTCTGTGATGGTGTTGGTATTGAAGGTGTTGCTTCAGAAGGTGCTTCTTGGCTTTCTGATTCAGATTCAGTTCCAGGCTCTTCTTCAGTTTCTTGTTCTTCTGAAACTTTCTTTTCTTGGATTTTTTCTTTAAATTTTTCTAGGCCTTCTTTTCTCTTTTCCAATCCTTCGATCTTTCTTTCTAGTTTTCTTTCTAACCTTTCGACAGCTTTAATTTGCTCCTCCCTTATTCTCTCCCTTAGCTTTTGCCTAAGTTCTTCCTTATGTGTTTCAAGATATTCCTTTGGAGCAATATTTTCTTCCGCAGCTCTTTCTCTAATTTCTTTCCACAATTGCTTTCTTGCTTTTGCTTTCTTCATAACTTTCAACCATGGAATTGTTCTATTTTCTCTCTCAGCCCTTTCTATTCTTTCCATCACCTTTGATGTGTGATTTATGGCATTTTGAATTGCTCTTTCGATGCCAGGAGCTGTTACATTCATAGCCCCAAGTTTTTCCTTAACAGCTTGTAATACTTGCAGATGTTTCTCCAACCTTAAAGCAATTTTTTCTGCATTTGTTAAGTTCTCGTCTTGGCCAATTGTTTCGTTAACAGTTATGTTTTCGTCTAATACTTCATTGACTAATCCTGCATGAGCCATCTGTGCTCTTAGCATTGCTTTTACTTTCTTTTTCTTTGCCATCAATTTCATTTCCGCAAGTCTTTCTTCTGCAAGTTTTAATCTAAGCTCTGCTCTTTTTACTTTGTTTAATGTTAAGGCGAGCTGTATTCTTTCTAGAGCTCTTTCTAAACCCCAAAGTATTGGCTTATCAGGAGTAATTCCTGCAGACACATTTTCTTCAACTTCATCTGTAATGTTAACTTCTTCAAAAGTTTCATTAATGGCTTCACTTATATTTTCTGCTTGGCTCGCATTTGTCTCGTTAACAACTTCTTGCGCCAATACCAATGGCAAAGCCACTAACAAAGTTACTATTGCTAGAAGACATGCTTTTTTCATGTTTCACCTCCTCTTTGGTTATTATTGTTAGCATACATAGTAATAAGTTTGTTAAATTCGCTTTCTGGCATTAATTCTTGGGTTTCTAATTTTTCTCTAGCAACATAATTTATCTTCTCGATTAGCTTTTCAACATCCCTTTTAGAGTACTTTACAATCCCTCCATCACTTTTAAACTCATAATGCTCTCTAATTTTAAAACGCTTTGGTATCACATAATTGCTTATTGTAGCCAAATATTCCCTGTCCTCTTTGCTAAGTTGCTGCATAGACTCTATTTTTGTTAAGATTTTTTCTAATTGTATAATACTCTCTAGCGTTATAGTAGCGCCACCTTCCATCACTACGTCAAATAGCCCATGGTAAGGAATTTCTATTCTCACCGATGGAATCCGTTCTTTTTTTCCTCCACCAATGTAATCCGCCATTTTCGTAATTTGATTGGGCAGGTTTATTTATAAACATTCTTTCTTCTGGCAAATTTTTAAAACTTTATTTGGCCTTATATTACTTTACAAAACTTTATTTTGGTTTATTTTTGAAAAAAAACAAAAAATTTGAAATTTTTCAGAAAATTTTATAAAGTTAAAGCACAAAAACCTAATATGAAAAAACTCTTATTCCTGCTAGCATGCCTTATTTTAATTTCTACCTTCTCGCAAGCTGCAACAATAGAAGGTGGCTTGTATGACTTGTCATTAAAAAACCTAAAAAATGTAATTGTTGAAATCAACACATTTCCAAAGCAAAGAGTAATTGCTGTTAACGGTTATTATAAATTTGAAAGTGTACCCTTGGGCAATTATACAATCCTTGCCTATACAAAAGATAAAGAACTTACCGCAAAAGAAGAAATCACAATATTACAAGAAGGCACTTACAGGGTGGATTTATTTTTGCTTCCAGAAATACCAACAAAGGAAGAAAAATCATATTCTTGGTTAGCATGGATAATTGGTTTAATAATGGTTATTATTTTAGTGGCTATTTTTGCAACAAGAAAAAAACAAAAACCAAAGCACGAAAAGAAAGAACTCAAAGAGGATTTACAAGAATTGGTTAAGCTTATTAAAAAGCTCGGCTCAAGAACCACGCAGAAAGAACTTGTTAAGCAGACTGGCTTATCAGAAGCGAAAATAAGTTTGATGCTTACAGAACTTGAAGATCTAGGCAAGATAAAAAGGATTAAAAAAGGTAGAACAAATGTTGTTGTGTTGAAATGAAGCTCGACATAGAAGGGCTTGTAGAAGAAATGGAATTTCTTGTAATAAACATAAAAAACTTGGAAAAATACAGAATTCTTTGGCTTATTAAGAACGAAAAAAGAAAACCATTCCTAGTTTATGAAAATTCTCTTTACATACTTGCAGGCGTTGATCAATCTAAATGTTACTGGTTTTCAAAATTTGCTGACTTAAAAAAACGCAAATTTTTTAAATATTCTTAAAAAGAAATTTCTCATGGCAACCGTCTTTGATGTTGATCCAAATGAGTTAATAGAAAAAACTGCTGAAGAGCTCAAGAAAATTTCAGAAATACAGCCTCCAGAATGGGCAAAATTTGTTAAAACAGGTGCCCATAAAGAACGGCCCCCTATACAAAAAGATTGGTGGTACATTAGAACAGCCGCAATTCTAAGAAAACTTTACATCTATAACAAACCAATAGGTGTTTCAAAGTTAAGAAAAAAATATGGTGGCAGAAAAAACCGTGGTCATAAACCAGAATGCTTCTATCCTGGTTCTGGCAATATAATAAGAAAAATTCTCCAACAACTTGAAAAAGCTGGATTTGCCCAACAGGTAGCAAAAGGCACATATAAAGGTAGAATTATCACACCAAAAGGAAAATCCTTCCTTGACAAGCTTGCTAACTTAATAGCTAGCCAAAAAGAAAAATAAAATGGCAAGATACAAAAGATTTTTAAAAAAGATAAGAATTGCAAAGCGCTTACGCCAAACAAGATGGGCACCGTTTTGGATAATCCCAAAAATTTATGGCCTTGGAAGAAGGATCCATCCAGCAAGGCACACTGCTATAAAAAGACATTGGCGTAGAAACAAAACAAAAATATAAAAAATGGCACTTGAAAGACTGTACACTATTCCGCTAAGGAAAGAATTCATGAAGGCACCAATTTATAGAAGAACAAAAAAAGCTGTTAAAGCTCTAAAGCAATTTATTTCAAGACACATGAAAGTTCCTGTTGAAAAAGTTAAAGTTTGCAAGCACCTTAATGAATTTCTATGGCAGAATGGTCCTAAAAATCCTCCCTGTAGAGTAAAAGTCAAAACAAGAAAAGTTGAAGATATAGCACAAGTTGAATTGCCAGAGTATGAATTTGAAAAAACAAAAGCAGAACTCGAAGCAGAAAAGAAAGCCAAAAAACCAGAAGCCAAAGAGGCCAAAGTCGAAACAAAACCTGAAACAGAAGAAAAAATAGAGGAAAAAGCCAAAGAGGAAAAAGCTTCTCAAGAACTTGAAGAAAAAATCGCAAAAGAAGGAAAAGCACCAGAAGTTGAAAAGTCCGAAGCCATAACTCCACCCGAAGAAGCTCCCCAAAAGAAAGAAGCTCTACAAACCAAAGAAGTGCAAGAAAAAATAGAATCAGAAAAACGCATCCCCAGAACACAAAAGAAATTTTTTAAACACAAAAAACCAAAGAAGGCTTAAACTTACTCGATTTTTGAAAACGTTCCACTTAATCTGTGATTAAGCAAATCGATAGGTTCGATTTTGAAAAATTTCCTCTTTTGCATTTTTAGTTTCTAAATATATCAACAATGATAATAGAAAAATCGTCATAAGCATAATCTTTAGCAAACTCTATTAATTTATTTGCGGCTTTTTTTGGCGGATATTTAGAGATTACAAATTTGAGTTTATCCTCATAAATAAAATCAGGCCCTTTAGAAAGAATTTTGCTTTTTAAATTTTCACTCAGATCTTTTTCTACATCTCTACTTTGTTTATTTTTATCCAGCTTTAAAAATTTTACTTTATTTTCCTTTAGCTCATAGTACACAAGGTATCCTAAACATTCTATACCATCGCTACAAAGAACAAACTTATCGCCTGGTTTAAACTCAACAGTTTTTATGCTAATATCCCTCAAATACCCCAAACAAGAGTAAATTGTAAAATGTGGCTTTATCCCAGGTAATTTTTCAATTGCTTCCTTATATGTTTTTGAATTTCTAACACATTCTTCAATTTCAGAATGCTCTTCATTAAGTTTTTCTATTTTCCAATCCCTATCTTTATAAATTCTGTAAGCCTTAGAATCCCCTACGCTAACTACTTGTGCTTTATTATTATCGTGCAAAGCTAATGCAACAATCGTTGTTTCTAAACCAGGATTTTTGACCTCGTTTTTAAGCAGGTAATAATCAACATCAAACATCAGGGATAAGGATATTTTACTATCCTTTCCTTTTCGATAATGTTTGGCTATATACTCAACAGCAAGCTGGGCTGCTTTTCCACCTGAAGAAGCAGACGAAACACCATCCGCTAACAAAAATAGATCTTTTTCTTTGCTTATCAGTATGTCGTCTTCATTTGAATTTTTATTAGTTAAAGAAATCCCATAAGCCTCATAGACTTCCGTTTTTACATAAAGTTCTTTTGTGATTTGCATATTATTTACATATTTTATGGAAATCAAAAACTATTTAAGACTTTTGTTACTCGAGAGTAGAAAAGAATTTCCAATAAAATTAAAAGTAAAACAGAAGAACAAATACAAAAAATGAATTTCCTACCTTTTGAAAAGCTTGACATAAGTATAATTGTTAAAAGAGAAGCTGCTACTGATGAGAATTATGGTTGCTGGCCTGAAAAGAGACCAATAAAAGAATTGCTTAATAGAGGTGTTATTTGCCTTAACAAGCCAGCTGGTCCAACATCACACCAAATTGTTGATTATGTTAAAAAGATATTGTCTATTAAAAAGGCAAGCCATGGCGGAACCCTTGATCCAAAAGTAACTGGTGTTTTGCCAATAATGCTAAACAAATCTGTAAGGCTTGCTGAATTTTTACTAAAAGCGGGAAAAGAATATATAGCATTAATGCATTTACATAAAGATATTAGCATTGAAGAGCTTAAGAACTCAGCAAGTTTCTTTGTTGGAAAAATAAAACAACTTCCTCCGCTAAGGAGTGCTGTAAAAAGAAAACTGCGTGAACGAGAAATCTATTATCTTGAAATTCTTGAAAAAGCTGACAAAGATGTCTTGCTAAAAATAGGCTGCCAAGCAGGATTTTATGTTAGAAAATTTATTCATGATTGGGGTAAGCAGCTTGGCATAGGGGCTCATATGGCCCAGTTAATCAGAACAAAAGCAGGCCCTTTTAATGATAGCTTTTGGACAACACTACAAGAAATAAAAGACGCATATGATCATTGGAAAGAAACAAAACAAGAAAGTTGGTTAAGAAAAGTTGTTTTACCTTATGAAATAGCAATCCAGCACTTGCCAAAAATATGGGTTATTGATAGTGCCGTCAATAGTATTTGCCATGGAGCAGATTTAAAGCTGCCTGGAATAGCAAAATTTGAAAATTGTATTGCAAAAAATGATTATGTTGCTATTTTAACCCTTAAAAATGAACTTGTTGCTATAGGAATTGCAAAAGCTTCTAAAGAAGAATTACAAAAAAAAGAGAAAGGGCTTGCAGCCAAAACAAAAAAGGTACTAATGGACAAAAACATCTATCCAAAAATAAGATGAAAAGGGTGCGTGTGATAATAAAAGGGCTTGTTCAAGGTGTGTTTTTTAGAGCTTTTTTAAAATACCATGCAGATAGGCTTAAAATTAAAGGATGGGTTAAAAATACAGCATCTGGCGATGTAGAAGCTGTCTTTGAAGGTGAAGAAAAAGCTATCCAAGAAATTTTAAAACTTGCAAGAAAAGGGCCAAGACACGCTGTTGTTAAAGAGCTTATTGTTAAAGAAGAACCCTATGCCAATGAGTTCTCAAACTTTGAAATTTTATACGAATAGAAACCTTTAAATAAAATCTTCTGCTAAGTTTTATAAAATGCCAGCAAAAGCTGCAAAAAAGAAAAGTAAACTAGGAAGCTGGGCTTTCTTGATTGGAGTGATTTTGGCATTGATTCTAGGAGCAATAGGAGCGATAACCCCAGTAATAGCAACAGTGCTGATAATATTGGGTGTCATTGTAGGGTTGCTTAACATAACAACAGAAGAGGTAACACCATTCTTGCTTGCTTCTACTGTGCTGGTAGTAGTAAGCTATCTTGGTGGCGGTGTGCTTAAAGACATGATAGGATGGGCCTACAACATGCTCAATGGCATACTAACAATGTTTGTACCAGCAGCAATAATAGTGGCAATTAAAGAAGTATTTAGCCTAGCTAAACAATAAATTTTTCTTTTTTATTTTTTAGAAAAGATTTTAAACATAGGATTTTTGCTAACACTCATGAAACTTGTTCTAACGTTTCCAGAAGGCGCAGAAAAAATTATAATTAAAAAGTTTAAACAGCTTTCACCAGAAATAGTTTACCCAGGAAAAGCCATAGTCAATGCAACAAAAAAAGATGTTAACAAAATTAAAAAGCTTGGAATTATCAACAGGATATTAATTTTAAAAAAGAAAGGCAAATTCAAGAATTTAAAAGACATAGCAAATGCTATTAAAAAACTGAAATTCAAATTCAAAGGAAGTTTTTGTGTAAGGTGTTATAGGAAAGGTATTCATGATTTCACATCAAAAGAAGTTGAAAGTGTAATTGGCAATATTATCAATAAAAAGGGTTACAAAGTTAACTTAACAAATCCTAACGTGAAATTCTATGTTGAGATTCTTGAAAACCTGTTTCTCTTTGGCCAAGTGGTTGATGAAAACCTTTGCAAAAGGAATTATAGAGTACAAATAATAAGCAAGTCCATACCTGCTTGTATTGCAAGGGCATTGATATTGTATGCTAATTTAAAGAAAAATTCTTTGCTTGTGAACCATTACGCAAGAGATAGCATAATTGCTATAGAAGCCTGGCTTTATGGAATTAAAAAGGTCTATGCTGTAGATCCAAATAAGTATTCTATAAAGAAATCGAGAATTAATGCAAAACTTGCAAATGCAAAGATAACATTTTACTGCCATGAAACAGACTGGCTTGAAACGCTTTTTAAAGAAAATTCTGTCGATTGTATTGCAGCTGCAATTCCATTTCCAACAAAAAGGGTAAGCAAGAAAGCTGTGCTTCCAGAAATACGTGAATTTCTTGGACAGGCTGAAAAAATACTAAAACCAAAAGGGAAATTTGCTGTTATCGCCCCAAAAATTTCGCATTTAGAAGAAGTTATTAAAAACTATAAGTTCTTGCTTGAAGAAAAAGGCAACCTAAAACAATTTCAATTTAGAATTTATAAGAAAATAGATTAGAAAAGCTTAAATAGGCTTTATTCTTTAAAATTTCTAACTTTTGGAGGTGTTAAAGCATGGCTGAATTACTTGTTGTGAGATCCAAAATTAAAGAAATAGCTGAAGGCATGAATGTAGCAGGTGACTTTGCAGAAGCATTAAGCAAGAAAGTAGAAGAACTTATTAAACAAGCATGTGAGAGAGCAAGGGC
>CAZCBT010000006.1:0-15572 GCA_964497015.1 Candidatus Woesearchaeota archaeon
TCAATACAGCATTAGAGATTATGAGGAAGAAGATCAAAAATCATTGGAGATGCTTATTCTTAAAGAGATGCCACGCTTCTATGACGAAATTGATAAAGCATTTGTCAACTCAATAGTTAATGCTGAGAAACGTTTTAAAGAAACATTTAGGAAAAAAGCTAAGAAAATTTTTGTAGTCACAGAGCTAAGCAGAGTAATAGGCTGTTGTGTAACTACACCAAAAAGAGGTGGAGCTGTTAAGTTGGCTCCTTTCTTGTTCTATCCAGAAAAAGCTAATTATCGAATGGCCATGGACTTACTAGAACATGTTGAAGAATTTTTTAAAAAATTAGGTTATAGAAAACTATACGCTCCTATTCCTGTTTATGACATGGAGTCTTGCTATGTGTTTAAAAAACAGGGCTTTGAACTCGAGGGTATCTTGAGAGAACCATATAAACCTGGCGTAGATAATTATTTTTTCGGAAAGATTATTGGAGGATAACATGGGAGAGATAATATTGTTGTCTATCTTTCCAAAATGGGCGGAAGCGATCCTTAATGGTGAGAAAAAATGGGAATATAGAAGAATCCCGCCTAAAAATATAACTAGTGGAAGTAGGGTTATATTGTATGCTACAGGAAATAAACGAAAAATTGTTGGCGAATTTATAGTTGGCGCTGTCTTGCGCGAACCTGTGCTAAGTTTAATAAAGCATACCTTGGCTGAGACTCCTCATACTAAAGAAGAAATAAATTCTTATTTTTTTGGGTTGAATATGGGTTGTGCATTAGAAGTTAAAAAATACAAAAAATACGAGAAGCCCATTTCATTAATAGAGATTAAAAAACATGTACCTTCTTTCAATCCGCCTCAAAACTTTATCTATTTAAGAGAAAACAACCCCAAACATAAAGCTTTACTCAAATTATTGCCTTTATCTAGAAAAAATCAAAAGAACTTATCCTGCTTGGTTTGCCTATATGATTTGAGCAATATAAAAATAGAAACAAATTGATACCTTAGAAAAATGTCTCTTTATAGAAAAAATTAGAAAACTTTACCTTAACAATATCAAGTGAAATCTTTATTCTAGAGAAAAATAAAATTTAAAAACTTAAATACCTTTTACTCTTTCATGAAAAGAAGTTTACCTTTCTATACGGAAACAGGTTATGTTAGAAGCGATATTGCTACATATGTGGCTTTTTCTTTATGGAAGAGAGGAATAGATCCAAATACTCTTCGAGAACAATTTCATTCTCCAGAAGGAATTATTTGGAAAATAGAGCAACAAATATATAAAGACGGTTTAAAAGCGGGTTGGTGGAAGGATTCCAGAGATGGGGAAGAGTTAGCTTTAGGATTTTTTTATGCCACACATTTTTTAGATCTGGAAGATAGAGAATTCATAGAAAGTTCTATCCAAAGCTTATCACAAAATCTTAAGGGTTACTTGGATAGGGTAATTGAAAATTATCTTAATTAAAATTATACTCGTGATTTTTCAACTGCTTTGCAAATTCAAAACTAGACAATTCTATAATTTAAATTCTCTTTTGAATAGGTTCCAAATATTTCTTGTTCTTTGTTCTCAAGTACTTGAAAAAGAAATCCACAACTAACTGGCACTCTCTTTTTATTTTTCTTCTGTGTTTATAGGTTTCTTTACTAAAACTCGGTTTAATTTTATCATTGTATTTTCCAAAAAGAATTTTTATATTTGGTGGCTCTTGAATTTCTTTTCCCTCTTTGTATTTATAAAAGTACACCGAGATTAATATTGGTTTTTCTTTGACAAATGCGATTTCATAATAAGGTTTTCTTGGTTTGTTTGTCCAAACTTCTATATCAAAATCGGAAAATTTCTTTATAGATTTGGTTGCTGTTGAGCCTCTAACCAGTATCAAATATCAAATCAGCAAGCTCCCTTGGTATTAAAACTGTTCTATTCAAAAATCCAATCCGATTAAGAGAAGAATTGTTAAAATTAGGTATTTATGACTTCTAATTTTAATTATTTTTTAAAATTTTGGCTAAAACTAAAAATTTACTTTATAATTCCTTCCAACTCCGAAACATTTTGGATATCGTAATCTCCTTTTATCTCTCCTTGAGAAACCCAATTGACAGAAATTGTAGTAATTCCTAATTTTTTACAGCTTTCAATATCTTGGTCTCCCTTTCCAATATAATATGCTGGTTTTCCATACTTTTCGATAAATTCTTTAAACAACTCTTCTTTATTAGGTTGTTTTTCCATTGGACTTTTATAAACTATATCAAATAAATCAAAACACCCAATCTTTTGCAAGATAGGCTCGACCGATTCTTCAGGGGCGGAAGTGATCAATGCCAATTTGTATTTATCCTTTAATTTCCTTAAGAATTCTGCAAATTCTTTAACTAAATCATCTTCTGTTACTTCCGCAACCGTAAGGATTGTGTACAATTCTCGTGCAAATTTGGTTCTTGTTTTTTCATCCACTTTACCTAAAAACCTTTCCATAACCTCATGCACCTTTTCAAAATAATTTTCAAGACCAGCATAATCATTAATCGACTCGTCGTTTAACAGAATGGACATTACATAAAACCATCTTTTGTGGGCTTCTTCAAATGGCCTTGACTTAAGTAAGGCACCATCAAAATCCACCGCTATTATTGGTTTTTCCATGTTTTTATTATATCAAGAGCATGATTTTTAAACTTTACGGAAATCGGGAATTTGAGGAAAAATTTTAAAAATCCTAAGAGGAATTTAACAACATCATGACAGATAAAATCGTAGTTGTGGACTTTTCAGGAACTTTAATTAAGCCATTTGTAGCGGAGCAAGCAAATTTGAAGAGGTTCGAAATTCTTGGCATTCCTAAGCCGTCTGAAGAGGAACATAAACGATTGCACGCAACAAAAGGACATTATGATATAATAAAAGAATATATTTCCAAAAAACTCGGAATTTCTGATGATATGAAAATAAGTTTTGTGCAGAACTATAACGGCGAAATCGAACTTTCTGGGAAAGATGTTAAAACAATGATCATGACAGATTTGTTTAGAATAAGTATGTATCTTGTTGCTGCGGAGCATGGCCAAAATATCTATGCGAATGGAATTTTAGATGCGTTGAAAGTTATTAAAAGTAGGGGCTATAGATTAGCAATCGTTTCAGGAATAAGAAAAGATATAATTACTGGAATGTTTGCTATTACAAAATGCCCTGTTGAATTTGATTACATTTATGGACAAGATCCTGTTTTAAGCAAGAACTACGAGGAGCAATTGAAACTTTTAACAGAAAAAGGAACAATAGCTTATATAATCGGAGACAAAATAGACGATTTAAAACCTGCTAAAGAATTAAATGCAAAATCAATCTTTGTTAGATGGGGCCATTCAACTGGTGTAGAAGAGGAATTTGCAGATTATTCTATATCAGAAGCCAAAGAGTTGGAAGATATTATCAAGTAGCTTTAAACCAAAATAAAAAATTTTCCAATGCAAGAAAAACAATTTGATATCAAGAAACTTGAGAAAATTCCTAAGGAGAAATGTTTTATTTGTAAAACATGAAATCCACAACGATGATATAATTTTTGAAAATGATAAATTTATCGCTTTTCTAGATTTATATCCTCCAACAAAGGGCTATACAATTCTTGCTCCCAAAAAGCATATAGGGGACATTACAGAATTATCAGAACAAGAATATATGGAGTTTCAAAAAATTTTATTTCGAATCTCACAAGCAATCAAAAAAGCATTCAATCCAAAAAGGATTTGTTTGCTGAATTCTGGTGGCTTATTAAGTCATTGGCATTTTCATATCATTCCTATGTACAAAGAGGTATACAACAATTTTATTGACGTGATTCTTAAAAAGTCTATTTTGGAATTGTCTAAAGAAAAAAATTGCTTCTGAAATTAAAAAATAAGATAGTTAAATTATGATTTCAAAAAAGCTAAATTAGTTAACAACGATTTTGTGAAATTCGATTTATTAAAGGTGTACCTTTCGTATTTTGTTGGGATATAAAGTCTGCAACCATGTAGGTTAGCAAGGGTCTCCAAAATTACATAAAATTTATATAATTTTAAAATTTTATAAATCCAATGAATGTTACAAACTTCCTCGCTGCAGAATTCAAAACAGGTGTTCCTTTGGGGATTTTAATGATTATATTATGTATTTTAGGGGTCATATTTCTAAACGCCTTAATCGCTCTTATTTTATTCGTGCTAAGTGTAATAAAACATAAAATCTCTTTAGGCGACTCGTTTAAATTTGCTTGGGGGGAATTTAAAAAATGGTATCGTTCTTTTTACAAATATTATCTTGTAGTATTACTCCTTTTAATTTTTCAGGTAATTTTTGTGGTTTATGGAAAGAAATTAGCTTTAAATGTAAATTTATTTTGGAGAACGTTGATTATCTTATCACCCTCAATTTTAATGGGGATATATTACCTCATACTAAACCTTTCTTTAGCAAAATCTTATTATAAAGTTTTGCAAGAAGGTAGCGAATTTAAATTCACTTGGATAAGTGCAGCACAGTTTGGTAGAATCCTTGTATTAACACTCGTGTTTTGGATTTTTCTTATTTTTGGGTTGATATTCCTCGGTATACCTAGTTTGTTACTTTCCTATCTCCTCCCGCTTATCAAATACCCGATTATTGTTAAAGATATGAAATTGGGAGAATGCATAAAGGATATCTTCTACCTCTTTAAAGAAAACTTTTGGGATATTATTCTTTTTGTGAGTATTTCGAATTTTATTCTTACTGTATTTCAAATTCAAATACAACTCTCTTTAATTGGCTCGCTAATAGAGAAGATTTTTCTTTTAATGGTAGTCAACCCATTTGTTACCATGTTTCTTACAGTTTTCTATTTTAAAATAAGTGGCGAGTCTTCTCCTAAAACAGAAACTAAAGTGGAAAAGTAGATGGATTATTATTAACGAAAAATATTTATATTTGGTGTTCTTTTCAATTCTATGAATGATACTCCGCTTGGTGTGAAGATCATTTCTATACTTTATTATCTTAATGGTAGCGTTTCTATAATTTTTGGATTTTTATTTTTAGTGGCAGCTAAATTTTTGACAAAAGGTGCTCTTGCTTTAATAGTGTTTGGAATAGGCGCTATAGTGGGTGTTATATTAATAATAGTTGGAATTTTTTCAATCTTCTTGGGAAGATGCCTATGGGTTGGTAAATCTTGGGCTAGAATTATAGTAATTATATTTTCTGGCTTGGGAGTACTTGGTTCTTTAGGACCATTATTGGTTGGAGGTTTTTTCATGCTGGTACCGTTAGCGATGCATGGTGCGATACTTGGGTATCTTCTTGCTAGTAAAGAAGCAAAAGAGTACTTTCAAAAAAGTTGAAATTTTTAAATTTATTTTTAAAAACTGATAAGTTTAAATAGTTTTGTGAATTACAAGTCTTATGAAAGAGCTTATGGAAAAGTTAATCAAACTTCCATCTAAAGAAGAGGGCAAAAGCGTATTAATAATTAAAGAAACGCATATGTTCTTTAGATATGCACAGCCTGCGGATAAATATACAAACGAATACGAAAATGAGCCAGACCATTTTGACTTGAGAAAAATAGAAAATGAAATTACAAAATTTCTTGAGGACAAAGGCAAGTTTATCATGGAAGCAAAAAGGCCTTTACCATTCATAGAAGAAGGATTTGTTACAGCCCCCATAAATTGGAAATGTTATGCTCTTGAGTATTCTGAAGACAAAAGCCCTTACCTAGTATTTCAAGGAACAAGACCTTCTGGAGGTTTTTGTAACCCGGGTCTGTTATACAGCCTAGTGGTTGTTGGTTACAAAGAAAATAAGGATAAGGTTGATGGGTTGTTAGACTACTTTAAGTCGGTGATTCGATGGATATGTGGGGGATTTGAAAAGTGGCCTGATGTAAAAACCAAGCTTGTAAGTACAAATCAGATACAAAACATAGAAGATATTTTGACACTTCCATCTTTTTCTGAAGCTTAGATATTCTTTAATTCATAAAGAATCTATCATTCTCTCAACATTTTTGTACCATTCATATGTTATTTTCTTCATCGTTTCTTTTATGGCTTCTTTATTTTTTGCCTGATAAAAATAAACATAGCCACCTGCAGATATATTTTTTTGCTGCCTAATAACAAGATCTTTTTTGAATAAACTTTTCAAGGCCTTTTGGACACTTGTTCTTTCTAATTTTAAAGCATCCGCAATTTCTATAACTTTTAGAAGCTTATTGTGTTTTAACAAGTACATCAAAACATTGTATTCTGTTTTGTTTAAATTTAAAGAACATCTTATTAGTTCTTCTTGCGTAATTTTTTTGCATGAAAATGTTACCATTTTTAGTCAAGGTACCTTATTTTTATCTTTGTTACTTCTTTAAATTCATTGGGATTTTTGTTATAAATCAATGCAAGATGATAAGCCAGTGATTTGGCATCTTTAACATTAGGGTAGCTATCCATAAAATCCTCTTCATTTAAAGAATTAATATTTACAACTTTTAGCTCTTCTATTACCGCTTTTCTAACTAAATTGCTAAATACTGGCTCAATGTTCCTATCATCATCGCCAGGCTTCTCAAGAACCCTAACTCTTATTTCCTCGCCTTTAATAAAGCACTTTTTCTTATTACTATCGCATATCCTATTTTCCGGCCTAAAAAATACCTTTAGTTTTCCTTTTTTGATTAAGCTTTCATAAGCCTTTCTTTCCCAGATTTCATTTCTTGGGAATTCCATCTTATTTTTTAATAACTTGGTAGAATGTCTCTTTTATAAATTCCTCTTCCAATTTACCAAATACAGGGTTATGCTTTTCAAGATTTTTAAAAACACATATTGCTTGATTAAGGAACATATTTTCTCCGCCTATAATATTTCTTATCCCAGCATTTTTTGCAATCTCCAAAGTTTTCGAAAGTTTAGATTTAGACAAAGCTATATCGTAAACAATAACGTCTGGGTTTATTTCTGCAAGTTTTTTTGCTACTTCAAGACTTTTCTTATTATTTTCTTCCACATTAGTAACAGGAGCAAAAGCTGCATAATCTTCTAAGTCGCCTGCGCCTTTCTTTGTTGTATTAATCACAACATCCATCTTTCCATATTCAGAAGCATTCTCTAAAAATTTTTCAGCAAATTCAGATTCACTAACTGGCATAATAATTTCTTTTTCTCTATTTACTTCTTCCGCAAGTTTAACAGCTTTTTCCAATGTTCTGTTAACAAGATATATCTTACTTGGATTTTTTCTTGCGATCTCTTTAACCAAACTCTTTCCCACACCACCAGCACCGAAGATAATATAAGTTTTATTCTCAAAACCAGGATTGTTTATTTCTTTAAGCTTTTTTTCTAATGGCAAAAGAAACCCTTCTATATCTGTATTATAGCCTATTAATTTTCCAGTGTTTTTGTCCTTGATAATGCTGTTAATCGAATCCGCATCTTCTGGGTGAATTTCGTCAAGATACCTAAATTGTTCTTTCCATCCAGAACCAAATCCACCACCAAGATATTTGGGATCTTGTTTCAAGCCATCAACAACAATTTTTGCATCTTCAGGATTTCCAACAAAATAAATTGTTCTAACATTGATGTTCAATTTTTCTGCTATAGAATTAAACAGTAGTGGACTTAATGCGGCGTAGTCTTCTTTTGTTAGAAAAACAAAATAACCTTCAAGTGCATCCAGTTTTGACAAATCTAAATAACCAAGGTCTCTTGGCAAATTATCTTTTTGTCTTTTTTCAAGAATTTCTTTTCTTTTCTGTCTGCCTGCTTCATTAAGTAGATAATCATTTTTCTCCGCTAACCAGCATGGATATAAATACTGGTACTCAATTAATTCCTTCAAATTTTTAGGGATTGGAATTTCGTTTTCCATTTTAGAGGTGTCTATCAAGCCAATTTTTTATAGCTAATTCCGGCATAACACCAATGAACTCGTCAACAACATTACCGTTTTTAAAAAGCTTAATATTAGGAATGCTCATGATTCTATATTTTTGACTGAGATTTCTATTTTCCTCTACGTTTACTTTAGCAAGAATAAATTTTCCACCATAGTCATGAACTATCTTTTCAAGTATGGGAGCAAGCATCTTGCAAGGCATACACCAATCTGCATAAAAGTCTACAAGTACTACAACTTGCTTACTATTTTCAATCACATCTTTTTCAAAATTTTGTTCATTTGTTTCTATAACAATTTCCATTTTTCTATCTCTACTCATCAACTCTTTCATCTTTTCTAACTTTATTCTTTCGATTTCGTTCATGGTAGTGATTATTTTATTCACAACCATTTAAATATATTACGGAGTTGTGTAAAAATATACAAATAAAATTCACATTCAAAAAGTTTATAATTGATTTAGCAGCATAAAACAAAATTATGAAGATTTACATAGCAAGCGCATACGGATTTTCAGAAGCAGGCAGGCATTTTTATTACGACAAATTAATTCCTATGCTCAAAAACCTTGGCTTTGAAGTGCTTGATCCTTGGAATACAGATTTAAAAGATCCAAGCGAAATAGGAAAAAGAAACGAAGGACTAATAAGGCAATGTGATATCTTGCTTGCCTGCATTGATGGTGTTGATATTGACTCTGGTGTTGCTGCTGAAATAGGGTTTGCAAGGGCTTTGGATAAGTATATTCTAGCTTATAGAGGCGATTTTAGAAAAGCTTCTGACAATGATCAAGGGGAAATAAATCTGCAAGTTGAATACTTTATTAAAGAAAAAGGTATCATAGTTTACAATCTCAATAGCTTGGAATACATGCTAAAAGAGATTAAAAAGAGCAGCGACTATGGCAAATTAAATAACTTTAAATCGTTAAGGTGATTCGCTATTAGCATCATTCCTATAGGCATTTTTTCTTTCTTGCTAAATCCAGCATTTAAGCTCAAATGAGGTAAACCAGCAAGATTTGGACCTACTGTTAAGACATCCATCATGTACATTTCTAGAGGAGTTAGTTTTTTAATTTCTGAAAACTTGGGTGCTATTATTGGCATTGTTGGACTTATTAACAAGTCGTATTTTTTGAATGCCCTTTTGTATTCTTGAATTATTAAGCGCCTGATCTTTGCTGCCTTTAAATAGAAAGCATCTCTATAACCAGCCATCCTTGTAAACGTTCCCAAGATGATTCTTCGCTTTGTTTCTGTGTTGAAATATTTTGTTCTTACTTCTTTAAAATATTCGTTATAGCTCTTATCTAATGGCAAGGCTTCACCATAACGCAATCCGCAGTATTTTGCAAGATTTGTGCTTGCTTCCGCTAATGCAATAATATAATAACATGCCAATCCATATTTTTGAGTTATTGGCAAGGAAATTTCTTCGTAGTTAAGATTACTAAGTTTTGAAAGAACAGTTTCCTTTATTTCTTCGTCAACATCAAAACATTCTTTTATGATAGCCACTTTTTTAACGCTTGTATCATTATTAAGTTCCTTGTTCAAAGAAGTGCTATCCTTAGGATCATGGCCTTTAATAATTTCTAAAACAATTTTTATGTCCTCTAAGCTAGGAGCCATTATGCCTATTTTATCAAGGGAATTTGCATAATCAATAAGTCCATATCTGCTTATTAACCCATAAGTTGGTGTATAACCATAACATCCACAAAAACTTGCAGGACAAGCTATGCTTCCTCCAGTAGACTCTGCGATGCTAACATGTGTAAAGTTTTCTTGTGCAAGCTTAACAGTAATTCCTGCACTTCCTCCTGATGAACCACCGCAGCTTCTTTCTTTGTCATGGGGATTTTTTGGAATATTATAAGTGTTAACAGAAAAACTTCCAAAGCCAAATTCGTCTTGAGCTGTTTTTCCAATTATAATTGCACCTTCTTTTAAAAGCCTTTCAACAACAGAAGCGTTAAATACTGGCTTATAGTTTTTAATTATCTTTGCTCCTGCTGAAGATGGCATATCCTTTACGCAAATACAATCTTTAATTGATATAGGCAAACCAAGAATTTTTCCGTTAGTTTTTTCTTTAAGAACAGACTCTGCTTTTAAAGCAATATCTTCTGAAAGAAAATTGAAATAGCTATACTCTTCATTAATTTCTTTAAGCTTTTTTTGAAGATTTTCAACATAGCTTATTAAATCAAGGTTTTTTTCTCTTAAATCATTTACAAATTCTTTAACGCCAAGCAATTTCATTTTTCTATCGCCTTCGGACCTTTGAAATAATAATCATGTGTAACATGTATAGCATTTTTTGTAGCTTCATCTTGGCTTAGAGAATCTCCAATGATATCTTCTCTTAACGCATTCTTAACATCTAAAGGATGGAAAACTTCTTGTATTGTAGAGGTATCAACCTCTTGGATTTTGGAGAAATATTCTATAATTTTTTCGCAGTCTTTTGTAAACTCTTTTATTTCATGTTCTGTTAATCTCAATCTTGCAATTTCCGCTACGTTTTTAATAAGCTCCTCTGTGACTTTTATTTTTTCTTTCATTTTTCTTTTTTTGGCAAATCCAATTTAATGTTAAGCTCCTTAAGTTGTTCTGGGTTTACATCAGAAGGAGCTCCACACATCAAATCTTGGGCTGCCTTGTTTTTTGGAAATGCTATGACTTCTCTTATACTTTCATTCTTTGTTAGTAAAGCAGCCAGCCTATCTAAACCAAAAGCAATTCCTCCGTGTGGTGGAGCACCATAGCTTAATGCGTCTTGCAAAAACCCAAATTTCAATTTAGCTTCTTCATCAGAAATTTCCAAGGCCTTGAAAACCTTTTTCTGTATTTCTTTGTTGTGAATTCTGATTGAGCCACCACCGATTTCTACACCATTAAGCACAAGATCATAGCCATGACTTCTTACTTTTTCTGGTTCTGAGTCAAGGTAATCAAGATCTTCTAAGTAAGGCATGGTAAATGGATGGTGTACGCTAACATAACGCTGTTCTTCCTCGCTGTACTCCAGCAATGGAAAGTCAATTACCCAGCAAAATTTATAATCATCTTCATCAATTAAACCATAACGTTTTGCAAGTTCCACTCTTATCTTGCCAAGAATCTCGTTAACAATTTTCCTTCTATCAGCAAGGAAAAACAATGTGCCGTTTTCTTTAATTTTCAATTGCTTGATAATTTCTTTTTGCACATCTGCAGGAATAAATTTTACTATACTGCCTTCAAATATGCCATTAGCAACTCTTGCCCATGCTAAACCTTCGGCACCAAGTGAAATTGCAAATTTAATCATATCATCAGTTTCTTTTCTTGTTAGTTCTTTGTTTAAAAATATGCACTTTACAACTTCTGCCTTCTTAAAAATTTCAAAATTTGTTTTTTTAGCTAAGCTATCAATGTCATGAAGTTCTAAGCCAAATCTTAAATCAGGCGCATCTGTGCCATATTTTTCCATCGCTTCTTGATAACTTATCCTTGGAAATGGAATCTTTATTTTCTTTTTTAGAATCTTTTCCATGATTTCTTTCATTAGACCTTCACAGAGCTTAAAAATGTCTTCCTTGTCAATAAAACTCATTTCTATGTCAAGTTGCGTAAATTCTGGTTGCCTATCTGCTCTTAAATCTTCATCTCTAAAACATTTAACAATTTGGAAGTACCTATCAAAACCAGCAACCATTAATATTTGTTTAAAAAGCTGTGGTGATTGTGGCAATGCATAAAATCTTCCAGGATGGACCCTGCTTGGAACAAGATAGTCACGGGCACCTTCTGGTGTGGACTTTGTTAAGAAAGGAGTTTCTACTTCAATAAATCCTTGCTTATTCATATAGTCTCTAATAGTTCTTGTTAGTTCGTATCTTATTTGCAAATTATTCTGCATTCTTGGCCTTCTTAAGTCAAGATATCTGTAACGTAACCTTACATCTTCGTTAACATCAATTCTATCATCAATTTCAAACGGTGGCACTTTTGATTTGTTGAGTAACGTTAAACTTTCAACAAAAACTTCTATTTCACCAGTTTTTAACTTTGGATTTTCCATACCTTTTGGTCTTTTCTTTACTATGCCTGTTATAGCAATAACATCTTCCCTTCTTAGCTTATCAGCATCTTTAAAAAAAGGCTTTTCTGGCAAGAAAACAAGTTGTGTTATACCATAACGGTCACGTAAATCAATAAAAATAATTCCTCCATGATCGCGTCTTGCATGACACCATCCACAGAGCTTTACTTTTTTGCCTATGTCTTTCTTTGTAAGCTCCCCACACGTATGTGTACGTAAAGCTGTTGAGATTTTTGGCATAAGTTTTTAGATATATCTATATTTTTAAGATTTTCTAAGGAGCTTGCAGTGCTTTAATGTACTATAACATAAGCTAAAAGCATAGCTAGCTACTATGTCATGAGTATAATGGCAAAAGTAGCATTACAGCAATAAATTATTAAATTTCAGAAAACAAACTTTCCGTTTTTAATTATAAGCCTATCATCAGCATAAACTTCGCCGCTTTTTCTCAAATCAACAATCATGTCCATGTGCAATGCTGACTTGTTAGTACCTTTACATTCTTTGTAAGCATTTCCTAAGGCAAGGTGTATAGTGCCTCCAATTTTTTCATCAAAAAGTATTTGTTTTACAAATTTTTTAATTCTGTAATTGCAACCTATTCCAAGTTCCCCAAGATACTTGCTACCTTTATCAATGTTAATTAAAGCTTGCAAGTAATCTTGATTCTTTTCTGCTTTTGCCTTAACAACTTTTCCATTTTTAAATTCAAGATACACACCATTAATTTCTTTGCCACCGTAAACAGCAGGAAAAGAGAACTTTACATAGCCTTGCGTAGATTTTTCAAGTGGTGCTGTAAATACCTCACCACCAGGCATATTGTAAGTAGCATCATCCACAACAGCATTTCTTCCTTTAATGCTAAACCTGATATCTGTGTCATCAGCAAGTATTCTTATCTTGTCTGTTTTGTTAAGCAGCTTTGCAAGCTTTTTCCAATTTTTACTTTCTTTTTCCCAATCAAGGAAGCACGCATTATAAACAAAATCTTCGAATTCTTCTAAGCTCATTTCTGCAAGCTGTGCTCTTGCAGCTGTGGGATAAGCAAAGATAACCCATTTCTTTTTAAGCACCTCTTTTGAAATAGGATCTATAACTTTTCTTCTTAATGCAATCTTTTTTGGGTCTATTGTTGAGAGTTCTTTTAAATTTTCAGAAGCATCTACTGTGATAAAAGCATCTGTTTTTTTGGCTTCGTAATATGCGATTTCTGGAAATTTTTTCAATTGCTTTGGTGTAGCATACTTGTAATAAATATAACCAATTCCATCTAAACTTAAATTTAATCTTGGATACGCACCCTTAAGAATAACCTGCTTATAGATTTCTTTTATTAGCGGTTCTGCTTTTGGTTTAGAGTTAATTTCAACATATTCCCCTTGCTTAACTCTTGCACAATGTTCTACAAGCAGAGAAGCGATCTTTTTTATCCTCAAATCTTGCATGGAAAAATTCAATTCTTGCTGATTTAAAAAACTTTCTAAGGAGCAATTACAGCAAGAGAATAATTTTCATTTAAAAATTCCTTAGCAAGCTTTTTAACGTCTTCTAATCTTACAGCCTTAATAAATTCAGGATATTTTTCTGCAAATCTTGCATCCTTGATGTAATTCCAATAGTTTAGCAAAGTAGTATGCTGAATAGAGCTGTCTTTTTTAATAGCATGTAATCCCATTACAGATTTTTTTGCGTCGTTAAGCTGTTTTTTTGTTAGCTTTTGTAATCTATTAAATTGTTCTAAAATTATTTTTAAGCATTCTTTGACATGTTCTTTATTTGTGCTAAGCTCAACAGCAAAAGTTCCGTATTGCTTTCCATATTGGGTTTCAGCTGCAACATGATAAGCTAAGCCCCTCTTTTGTCTTATTTCATCCGCTAACCAAGAAGACAAACCATAACCAAGGATATTGGCCATTATATCAAACACGTAACTCTCTTTGCTTTCTCTAGTTGGAATAGCATAACCGAGAACAACATGCGCATGTTCTATGTTGCGCTTTTCTCTCTTAACAACATGCTTATTAATAGCCAAGGCTTTTTTAATCTCTTTTTTATGAAATTTCCTATGGAAATCAGAAAAAGCGTCTTCTACCTTTTTAAAAGCATTTTTAACATTTCCAAGTATGGCTATGCTCATATTTTTTGGAGAATAATACTTCTTGTAGAAATCATAAAGCATGTTTCTTGTAATTGATTTAACAGTCTTTTTTGTTCCTATAGTTGGATTTCCTGTTGGGTGTTTTGGAAATAATGCTTGAAAGTACAAGTCCCATTTTCTATCTTTTGGATCATCATACCAGAATTTGATCTCATTCAAGATAATAGATTTTTCTATTTTGAACATTTCTTCGTTAAAGGCAGCATTTTTAATAATATCTGCAATTACATCAAGTCCTTTTTCAAAATATTTCTTTGCTATGTATACATAAGCTGCTGTAAATTCTTTTTCTGTAAACGCGTTGATTACTCCACCAAGAGATTCTATTTCAAAGGCAAGCTGTTTTGCAGGTCTTTTCTTAGTTTCAAAGAGCATGTGTTCAACAAAATGTGCTGCACCAAGCATGTTTTTTGTTTCATAGTTCGAGCCAACCTTCACAAAAGCTTGGATAACAACAGCATCGCTTGGCTTAGGTTGCCAAATTACTTCCATGCCATTGGCTAGTGTTTTCTTTTGCATTTTTATTTTTTCACTTTCCGATATTTATATTTTTTTCCAAACCAAAAATTTTTAAATTATCAAACTTTCTGATTTCTAATGAAATTCGTAGCATGGTTTAAAGAACTTTCTAAAAAAGATATAGGCCTTGCTGGAGGTAAAGGAGCAAATCTTGGAGAGATGTACAATGCAAGATTTCCTATTCCACCAGGATTTGTTGTGACATCACAAGCATACAAATATTTTCTTGATGTTACTGGTATAGGTAAAGAAATATTCGACAAGCTTGCAAAGCTTGACGTTGAAGATACCGCAGAGCTTGAAAAAACCGCTAAAGAAATCCAAGAACTTATCCTTGATCAAGATGTTCCTGAAGAAATTGCTTTGGAAATTAAAAGAGCTTATGAGAATTTAAACGTTGATTATTCTTTGTTAAAAGCAAATATTTCAAAAGACGCACTTTCTATGATCAAAGCAGGAAGAGAAATTCCTTATGTTGCGGTTAGAAGTTCTGCTACAGCAGAAGATCTTCCACAAGCTTCATTTGCGGGGCAGCAAGAGACATTTCTTAATGTTAAAGGTGCGGAAAGCATAGTAAGGGCTGTCCAAAAATGTTGGGCTTCCTTGTTTACAGCCAGAGCAATATACTACAGAGTTAGAAATAATTTCCCTCACGAAAAGGTTTTAATTGCTGTTATTGTTCAAAAGATGGTTGATGCAGATGTTTCTGGTGTAACATTTTCAATAAATCCTGTTACCAATAATAGAAACGAGATCTTAATAGAAGCTGCTTTTGGTTTGGGAGAAGCTGTAGTTGGTGGCCAAGTAAAGCCAGATGAATATATTGTAGATAAAACAACATTTGAAATTAAAAGTAAAAA
>CAZCBT010000007.1:0-7400 GCA_964497015.1 Candidatus Woesearchaeota archaeon
GGGTTGCCGCTAACAAAAGACTTTGTGAAATGCTTGATATAATGTGCAAGCAAAGAAATGCAAAATTTTATGCTGTGCCATTAAAATATGCTGGTGACAACGCTGTTATGATAGCTTGGCAAGGTTTGTTGGAGTATCAAGCAGGTGCAAGAGAAACAATAGAGAAAGCCGATATTAGACCTTATGAAAGAACAGATAGTATAGAAGTTAATTGGATTTAAGTTTTAATCTTTTATTTTTATAGCTAGACATTCTTCTAGCGAAGTACAATCAGATTGTGGCTTAGGTTTATTGGATATTAAAACATATAATTCATTATTAATTTCCAAAATTGGATGTGGTGTTTCGTAACCAACAATTTTAGCTTTTTCTTTTGCATTTGTAAGAAACTCGATAATTTTTTCTTTCTCGAAAAATTCTTTTTGCCAATATGTTGCGCAGCTTTCTGTTACAATTCTTTGGAGATCTTCGATTTTATATTGCCTGCATACATGGAAGTAATTTTCAAATAAGGCACAATATTCATTTTTGTCTTTAATAATATCTTTTAGAACAAACTTAGCTGCTTCTTCAAATTCATTTGGATTTGCTAGCATAATAGATTTTCTAAATGGGATATACCAAATTTTTATTTGCATTGTTTCTGGCCATCCTGTTTTTGAATATATCTCTTGAGGTATTGTTATCTTTTTAGAGAGCTTTTTGAGATATCTGCTGTTAGCATAGACTTCTTGTTTGAATGTTTCTATATTTCCAAGCATAGCTTCAAGTTGGCTTAGATGAGCATCAAGCTCTGTTTCTGGTAAAACTCTTATCATTTCTAGAAAATCTTTTCTTTGAAGATATGCGGGATGCCAATAACGTTCTAAACAAATTACCCAATTATCATCAATTTTTAAAAGTTCCTTGTATCTTGATGGAAGAGAAAATCTTCTTTTTTTAATTTTTATTATTCTGGCACCACGCATTTTTTAATAATTCACAACAATAAAATTTATTCGTATAAATTTATATAATTTTCTACCGAAATCTTTTTAAATTTGAATTCAGAAAAAGGCAAAACCTCTTGGGGGGTTATAATGGAAGAAGAACTAAAATTTTGGCTTCAGGGAGACTTTGACGACGACGAAGACGAATTTGACTTTGGCCCTGATGAGGGGGGCGACGACGAAGAGGGCGACTCAGACGAGGATGAGTTTGAATAAATTTTTTATTTTTATTTCTTAATTTCAAAAGTTGATGCGGCATTTACAAAATCATAAGCTGCTTTTACATGAAAACCTAAAACATCTGTATCAAGATAGTTATTTTGTTTTGAAAGTTTTTGTTTGGCCCTTACAAAAAACTTCTCAATAAGTTCGTTGATCTCTTCTTTTGTTGTAAACTTTATATTTGTTTGGAGTTCTTTTTCAAGTCCTTGATAAACAATAACCACTGGCTTGTCAAGTCCTTTGTAGTAAATCTCTTTAACCTTCTTATCCTTAAGCAGAGGGTCTATTTTGCCATAACCGATGATGTCTCTGACAATGTAATAGCGTATTTTTTCAAAAAGCTCTTGGTTGTAAGGGAGTTTAAATTTCTTTGCAAATTTTTTTATTATTTTTTCCATAAATTTCATGTCCATTACAAGTTCTGGTTTTTTTGTGAGTTTTCTTTTTAGCTTGTTTTTCAGTGTAAAGAGCATCTTTTCTTCTTGCTCTGAGAGCTTAGGTTCTAGAAGTTCATAACTTTCTTCTGTAACTCTTGCAAGTGCGAGCTCTTTTCCTGTTGAGCTTTTTATGATAACTTCTTTTTTAAACTCTGGCTTAGGAATTTCTTCTGGCGGAGCTACGGGAAGTTCTTTTGGTTTTTCCTGTGGTTTTTCTTCAGTAGGTTTTTGGATTTCTTTTGGTTTAACTTCGGCTTCTGTTTTAGGAACTTCAACTTTTGCTTCCCCTTTAACTTCTGGCTTAATCTCTTTTGCCCCTAGTTTTGCGGGTTTTTCTTCTGGCTTAGGAATTTTTGGCTTTGGAACCGGTTTTTTGGGTTTAGCTTTGGCTAATTTTTCTTTGTAAACTTCAAGTAATGCAAGAACAAATTTCCTTAACACAACAGCGTTAAAATCTTTCTTTTCTGGTTTTCGGGTTGCTATTTTTACTATTTCTTTGAGCTTTTCCTTTTCAAGTACTGTATCGTCGTAAATAAATTCTGGTTCTTCTTTTGGCATTGTTTAATATTCTGTAACGGGCTTAGGCGGAGTGCCAGAAGTTCCTATTTTGCCTCTAACATACTCTTCAAGCAACAACAATCCTCTTGCAATGTTTTTGTTTTGCTCAAGTAATCTTTCAAGTTTCATGGCTAAAGCAGCAATTTCTTCTTCTGTTGTTTTTGTTTCAGAAACACGTTTTGCAGCCTCCTCAAAGACATTTAACAACTTGGAAACATTTTTATTAAGTTCTGCGATTTCGTCAGTAAGCTTGGAAACTTTGCTTAGTAGATCCACTGTTTTGGATTGTAATGCAACACTTGTTTGGATAAGTTGCTTACTTATATCTTGAGAAGTTGTGGTTTTCTTAGCTGGCATAAAATTTTCAAAAAAGATATAATTTAAAAATGTTTTCTTTTAAAAGCTTTAACTGTTTGGTGGTACTTTTTTATTCATATCCACCATAGCTACCCATGCCTGGTTGTGGCATCTTTTCCTCTTTCTTGCCAGAAGATGCTATTACATCGTCAATCCTTAAAATCATGTTTGTAACTTCTGAAGCCGATTTTATTGCTTGTGTTTTAATTTTCAGAGGCTCTATAACACCAAGCTGCCAAGCATCAACGATCTTGCCAGAAAACACATCAATGCCTGCCCACTTGTAGCCTTCATCATGAGCAGCTTTCAAGCCAGTAAGCATGTCAATAGGATCCAAACCAGCATTTTCAGCAAGAGTTCTTGGGATAATTTCTAAAGCGTCTGCAAATGCTAGCACAGCGAGTTGTTCTCTGCCTGAAAGGGAATTTGCAAATTGTCTTAGTTGTTTAGCAAGTTCTATTTCTGTTGCACCAGCACCACCAACAACTTTACCAAGCTTTATGGCTGCTGCGATATCACCAAGAGCATCTTTTACAGCTCTTTCGACTTCATCAACAACATGTTGCGTGCCTCCGCGAACAAGAATTGTAACTGCTTTTGGATTCTGGCATTCTTTTACATAAGTCATTTCCTCTTCGCCAACCTTAATGGCCTCTACAATACCAGCGCTACCAAGATCCTCTGGGTTGAGGTCGTCAAGGTTTGAAACAATTTTTCCACCAGTGGCTTTAGCAAGCTTTTCCATGTCAGATTTTTTAACACGCCTTACAGCATAGATTCCATTTCTTGAAAGGAAGTGTTGAGCCATGTCATCAATACCTTTTTGACAAATAACAACATTTGCACCAGTAGATGCTATTTTTTCAACCATATCCTTAAGGATATTCTCCTCTTGCTCAAGGAATGCTTGTAATTGTTCTGGTGATGTAATTGAGATTTTTGTGTCTGTTTCTGGAGATTTTATTTCTAAAGCACAATCGAGTAAAGCAATTTTAGCATTTTTGATAACTCTTGGCATTCCAGCATGAACACGCTCTTTGTCAAGAATTATACCATTAACAAGTTCCGAATCTTCTATGCCGGCACCAGATTTTTTTTCAATTTTTATATTGTCAAGATCAACATATACGCTGCCGTTTTCAAAATCTGCTATTTTTTGAATTGCTTGTACAGCAAGCTCGGCAAGTTTTTCTTTAGAAGCTTCAGCACCTTTTCCAGTCATAGCGGTTATAGCAATTTTCTTTAGCACATCTATGTTGTCAATAGAGATATTCTCTGCTATGCTTTCAAGAATTTCTTGGGATTTTTCTTCAGCAATTCTATAACCTTTAGCAATCACAGTAGGATGTACTTCTTTGTCGAGCAAATCTTCGGCGTTTTTAAGCAACTCACCAGCAATAACAACAGCTGTTGTTGTGCCATCGCCAACTTCGTTTTCTTGGGTTTTGGCTATTTCAACAAGCATTTTTGCCGCAGGATGCTCAATTTGCATCTCTTCCAGAATTGTTACACCATCATTAGTAACAGTAACATCGCCTAAGCTATCAACAAGCATCTTATCCATGCCTTTTGGCCCAAGAGTTGTACGAACTGTTTCGGCAACAATTTTAGCAGCTGCAATATTGTTACGCTGAGCATCTCTGCCTTTAGTTCTAATTACATCTTCTGGCAGTATTAATATTGGCTGTTGTTGACCGTTTGTCATTTTTCTTAGAAATATCTAAGATGTAATTTAGTAACGAACTGATATATAAATTTTACTCATATCTTTACAAGTAAAGTATGCCTACAAGGTGTTTTTTAAAATTTTCTTTTCTAATAAGCCCGTCTATTCCAAATTTTTCATATTTGTGATAGATATAGTTTGCTATACCATCGGCAATGTTCACCAACGGTATTTTTGTGTCAAGGTTATGGCCATAGTGGATGGTTATGCTTACACCAGGAAATCTTAAAATTTCTTCTATTCCTTTTTGGTCACCGTCAATAAATATTTCTAGTTTATCCTTATTTAAGGATGGAAACAACAAGTCTTGATAGATTCTTGGCACAACGTTTTTGATATCTCTTGGGTTTTGGGCTTCTATTAAAAGAAATTTATAGTCTCTTTTTGCCATTTTGTTGTAGAGCGATCTCATATTTCCGTTTTTCTTTCTGTACTTCTTAAGACCCTTGCATTCTAAAATGTCTTTTCTTAATTCAGAAGCCACAGCTACAACAATTAGAGGCGTTCTTCCATTATTGGATTCGTCAATACCAATGAACATCCAACAAGAAGATAAGAAAGATTTAAATTTTTATTGCTTTTTTGGAGCTAAAACATATTTTTCAATCTTTTCAGCCTCTTCTACATATTTATGTTTCTTAAGCCAATCTAATGCTTGGTCAGGTGTATGCTGTTTTGTAATTTCAATTGTACCATTAGTATATTGGGTTTTATGACAGTATAAAGAATATGATAATGAAGCTTCTACCGCATTAGCCATTTTGGTGATCTTCTCTACTTGTTTTGCTATTGGCTTTTCTGCTTCGTCGTTGATTGTTCTAGCAAGGACTATCAATTTTTGATATAAACTAAAGTATTCTTTTTGAGCAGGTTTGGGAATAACCCTTGGAAGAGCATCTTTAAGGGCATTTGTTAGATCTTTCTTGTTTTTTGATTTGACCCTTACAATTTGATTTCCTTTTTCGTCTTTTAGATAGGGAGCACTAAATGCGTAAAGTGCCATAAAGACCATGGCGTATTGGTCCTCTTTTGTAAACCCATCTATTTCTTTTAAGAATTCGTCTCCAATTTTTAAAGCCAATTTACCAACCAATTTAACAATATTTACTTGTTCTTCTTTTGGGTATAATTCTTCTGGACTTTTCATTTCCAAACAAGTTTTAAAATTAAAATTAAGACCTTCTTCGATGATTTCATTTAATCTTTCTTCCAAAAGTAGTTTATTCTTATCAAAATAAGAACCCTTTTCATAACCAATAGGTTCTTCTTCTTTTTCCGCTTGAGGTTCCGCGCCTATGAAACTTTCGCCAAGTTTCATATGAAGTTCTGCGTCGTATCTTTCCCCACCTAAATAGCTTCCAAATTTTTCTTGAATTCCAAGGATTACTTTTATTCTTGTATCTGCATGTTGTTCCCAATCGTCTCTTATCAACTTCTTTTCGACACCCTTTAATTTCCTATTTGCAACGCCAACAACAGCACCAAATGTTTTCTCTTTATCTTCGTTTGTGTTGAGGTATAACACAAATATTTCGCCTTCTTTAATAGGGTAAAATTCGTCCTTTACCTTTTCAAGATCGATATCTATGTTGTGTTGTTTTAACCAATTCTCTTGTTGGATAGAAAGTTGTTTTAAATAGGGGTGATCTTCGCTTTGGAGGTCATATATAATCCCTCCTTGATTATAAAGTTCTAATTTTAAAGGCACATTTTCAGAGAAGTTGATATCATCCCTTAAATATAAACCTACATAGGTTAGATTAAAATGCTTCATTAAAACATGTAAAAAAGAGGAGATTTTTTGCTGAGCGTTCAATTCTATATTATCATGTATGCGATCAAGATTATCTTTTATTTCGTTGGCTCTAGCGAGATACCACTTTTCAAATTCAAGTTCTTGGTTTCTTTTTTCAAGCGCCTTTACCTTTTCCTCTAAAATTTTATCATTTACCATTTTTTAACTACCAATTAGTTATTACATAAGGCATTTATAAATTTTACGCTTTTGCCAAAACCTTTAAATTCTTAAAGATTTCGCTTTTTTTCATGAAATTTGATAATATAAAATATTATGCTAGGAATGTAGCTTTTGGGCTATGGTTTTTAGGTGTTACAAGCGTATATCCTGTTGCTATAATTCTTGATTTTTATAAACATACAGAATTTATAAAAGATTGTTACAACTCTTTGCCGTGTAAAATTCAAAGATATGGGGTTGTTTCAAGGGTGTACTATAATGGAAGATGGATTTCTGATTATAATGGAGATGGAATCCCAGATGATGTTTGCAATTCCTTTGGTGAACTTTCCCTTACAACTGAAGATCTTGAGGCATTTAAGGTAGCTATTTCTTTAGACCAATTTCTAAAGCCAAACTTAAAACACACCTCTGCTTTAGAAACTATTTCGCTTGGCAAATAAAAAAGCAGTGATCTTTTTCAAAAGGCTCAAGTAATCTTGAATCAATAACTTTTAACTTTTCTTTAATTTGTTTTTCAACTTCTGAAAAGATTTCTCTTGGTTTTTTTGTAACATCAATGGAACGTGCTTTAACAGCAAGCATTACATAGCCTTTTGGCTTTAGCAATTCAAGATTTTTAAACAAGATTTCAACTTGGTTTTTTTGAGCAATGTCTTGATAGATAACATCCGCTTGTAATACTCTATGCTTATAATTCTCTGGATGGTTTGCATCTGCAAAGATAGGTATCATATTTTTTCTTTGTAAGCAAAGCAAATACAAATCTCTTGCTACTCTTGGAGCAAACTCTATACAAAACACAGCTCCTTCTTGGCCAATAATATCAGAAACATAACTTGCTGTGTAACCATGAGCAGCACCAAGATAAAGCACAGTATTTTTTTCTTTTAATGGCACTAAAGAGATTTTCTTAAAAATTGCTGCTGCTAACTTTGAACGTTTGGGTGAGAATTCTCTAAAACCATTGATCATCATTTCACCAAAATATGATTTTCCATCAAGGGATTTTGTAAAGATGTATTTTTTATTTTCAATCCATGCTTCATAGATGCCGTGATATTTTGTGGGCTTGGGTTTCATTTTGTTTTTCTTATTTTTGCAACAAAAAATCCTTCTGTGTCATTGTCTTG
>CAZCBT010000007.1:7500-14978 GCA_964497015.1 Candidatus Woesearchaeota archaeon
TTCATTTTGTTTTTCTTATTTTTGCAACAAAAAATCCTTCTGTGTCATTGTCTTGTGGCCAGATGCGTAAGCATTTTTTAACTTCGCTTGTGTATTGCTGGTTATTAAATTCTAAAATGCATGGACTTCTTTTCAAATTTAAATTTATCTTTTCAATTTTTGCGTTGTCAAATTTCCTAAGCAAGAAATCAATTACGCCTTCATTTTCTTCTGGTTCAAGAGTGCAAGTGGAATACACAAGTATGCCGTCTTCTTTCAAGCACGAAAAGAGATTTTTGATCATCCTTTTTTGTATAGATGCGAGCCTTTTAATCATATTTGGATTCCACATCCTTGCTACATGTAAAGATTTTCTTATAGTGCCAGTAGCAGAACAAGGAGCATCAAGCAAAATAAAATCAAAATTTCCTTCAATGCGTTGAGCTTTTTGAATTGTAATTACAAAGTTAACAGCACCACATCTTTGCAAATTCATTACTAGGGGCTTAATTCTTCTATAATCAGCATCGTTAGCAATTAGCATACCTGTATTTTTAAGCAAGGCTGCAAGCTGAGTTGATTTGCTTCCAGGAGCTGCACAAGCATCAAGAACAGTGCTATGCAATCTTGGTTTTAGTACTAAAGGAGGAATCATAGAAGCAGCTTCTTGAACATAATAATAGCCTAAAGCATGCTCCAGGGTGTTGCCGATGTCTCTTCTTTCCTGTTGTTTATGCTCAATCCAAAAGCCTTCTTTACACCAAGGTATAGGAATAAGTTTCCAATCTTTGCTAAGACGTTGCTTAATTTCTTTTACGCTTGCTTTTAATGTGTTAACCCTTATTGCTCTTCTTAAAAATCTTTGCGAGTATTCTAGAAATTTATCAAGATTTGTAAGCTGTGAGTATCTTTCAAGAAATTTCTGCTTGAATTCAACTTTAAAGTCAATTGCCTTATTGATTGCGCATTCCATTTTAAATTATATGTGTTGCTAGCATTACTAAAACAAAAATTCCCAAAGCCAAGCAGTAGTATCCGAAGTAATAGAACTTACCTTTTCTAATAATTTTTATTAACAAATGTAAAGAAAAATAGCCAACAACAAAGCAAATTAAAAATGATAGAATCGCTATTGGTGTAATTGTGATGTTTCTTGCTTCATAGATTGCAGCTCCTAACAAAGCAGGAATAGCAAGTAAAAAGCTAAAGGTTATTGCTTGCTGTTTTTTTATCTTCAAAAATAATGCTGTGCCTATTGTTGAGCCAGATCTTGAAATTCCTGGCACTAGAGAAAATGCTTGGGCAATACCTATTAGTAAAGCATCTTTAGCGTTAATTTTTCTTTTTTCTTTTATCCTTTTTGTTAAAATCAAAAATATTCCCATTAAAATGAATGCGATTCCTATTAAAAAAATATCTTTGAATAATGCTAAAATAAAGTCATAAAAAAGTATACCTGCTATAACAATAGGTATTGTTGCAATAAACAAATAAAAAATTGTTTTTGTGTCAAAATTTTTAATTAAAGCAAGAATTTCTTTTCTGAAATAAATAATTATCACAAGCAAAGAAGCAAAATGCAGCCATACATCAAATGGTAGAGCATCTTTAATACCAAAAATATTTTGGATTATAGCAAGATGCCCAGAACTCGAAACAGGAAGCCATTCTGTAACGCCTTGTATAATGCTTAGCAATATAGCAATTAATAAATTCATATTTCTTTCTAATCATTTGGTTTTTTATATTTTACCTTTTTTAAATTATAAATGATAGAACTTTCGAGAAAATACCAGCTAGGATAATAGCAAATAAGATCTCAAAAATTGTAATAACAAATGTTCTTTTCCATCCAAATTCCTTCCAAAGCGCGGCTATTGTTGCTATGCACGGAATGTAAAACATACTTAAGATTGCCAGGGTTAGCATTTGAACATTCGATAATGCAACAGAGAAGTTTGTTGTTCCAAGCAGAGTTGATAACATAATTAATATCAGCTCTTTTCTTAGAATACCAAAAACCAAAAGAATTCCGATTATCTTTGGTAAACCAAGCCAATTAACTATTATCGGACTTAAAAGTTCTGCTATTTTGGAAGAATACCCTGTAGTATGTATTATGCTGATGACCATTCCAGAGACGATTACCAACGGGCTTGCAATAACTAAAAAGTCTTTAATTCTAAACCATGTTTGAAGCAAGATTGTTTTAAGATTTGGTTTTTTGTAATCCGGCATTTCCATTATTAATTCGAATGTTTGTCCAGGAATAATTTTTGATGCAAGTTTTCCTATCACAAATATGATCAAGATCGCTAGGAGATACAAACTAAAGGCGTATAGCATACCGACATATTTCCCAACTAGACCAAGAATTATGACAGTAATGGCGGAACAGGGCACTAGTGTTGTAAGAAAACCGGTTATGAATCTCTCCCTTTCTGTTTCCATTATCCTGCAAGACAAACAGGCTGGGACATTACACCCAAAGCCAAGTAATAAAGGAATGCACGCTTTTCCATGAACGCCAACTTTATGCATGAAATGATCCATTAAAAACGCAACCCTAGCAAGATAACCCCAGTCTTCTAAGAGATAGAGAATAATGTAAAATGGCAATATGTAGGGGATTACTATCTCTATTAATGCGAATATACTTTCAATAATGGAATATACCACAGAAGCTCCAAAAGAGTTTCCGAGTATGGTTTTAAAAAATTCTTGAAAATAGAAAAAAAGCGATTCTAAGAGGTTAGAAACAAAGTTTCCAAATTTGAAAATGGAAGAGAACATCAAAGCAAAAATGCCAATCATTATGAGATATCCAAATATTTTATCTGAGCTTAACATATCAAATTTTTCTAAGAATGTTAATTTCTTTGGTTTTGTAATTTCTTGAACCTCATTTACAATCCTGGAAGCAAGGTTACATCTCTCGTCGGCTATTATTAGGGAAGAATCGTGTCCGTGAATCCTTTCTAATTCTTGACATATTTTTTTGGCTTTCTCTGTAATCTTGGGGTTTTTTTCTTTTACTAATTGATAAACAAATTTGTCTTTTTCTAAAAGTTTTATCGCAATCCATCTCTTTGGGTATATAAAATCTTCATGTTTTAAAAGAGAAATTAATCTTGATATAGCATTTTCAACTTCTTTTCCAAATCTTAGGATTCTTTTTCTCTTTTTTTGCTTTATTAGTTTGAGTCCCTCGTCTATAGTTTTTGCGATGCCCTTTCTATGTATCGCAGCCACGGGAACTACCGGAATTCCTAGAATACTTTCCAGTTTTTTGTAATTTATCTTAATACCTTTGAGTTTTAGTAAGTTAATCATATTAAGCGCCATAACCGTTGGTCTTTCGAGTTCAAGTAATTGTAAAGTAAAGATAAGATTTCTCTCAAGATGTGTGGCATCCACAACATTTATAACAAAATCTGGTTTTTTAGTGGCAATATACTCTCTCGAAATGACCTCTTCCATAGAATATGTTGTTAAAGAATAAATCCCAGGCAAATCAACAACATTTATAATATGGTTTTTATAAAATAGTCTTCCTTCTGCTTTTTCTATTGTCTTTCCCGGCCAATTTCCTATATGCTGGTGCAATCCAGTGAGATGATTAAAGATAATGGATTTTCCAACATTAGCTTGGCCAGCTAATACAATGTCGATCTCTTTTATTTTCTTTTTTATATGGTTATTTTTTGAATTTGCAATTTTACTCATCCAACCTCACCAAAATTTTAGATGCGAGGTGTCTTCCAATAACCAATCTAGAATTTCTTGCAATTACCTCTATGGGCCCAAAAGGAGCTTTTTTCAAAACTTTTATTTTTGTGTTTTGTATTATGCCGAGATCAGCTAATCTTTTAGTGGTTGTGATTCCATCAAGAATAGAGATAACATTTCCCTCTTGGCCTTCTTTCATCTCTGTTAAAAATTTTTCTACCATTTTGTTCTTTGTTATGCGGTGGCCGGGATTTGAACCCGGGTCGCAACCGTGGCAGGGTTGCATACTAACCACTATACTACCACCGCTTAGAATTTTTCTTGCTTAGGAATTTAAAAAATTTATTATTTCCAAAGTGTAGAGAATATCGTGTTTAGAGAATTAGCAAAATATGGCGATTTAACCCAAATTGCTGTGTCATAATTATCATGAGTAACTTTATCATCGGTAACCATTGTAACAACATGGGAGTTGTCTATAATTAAGAATCTTGAATTGGGATTAGTATTTTTTATTTTTGCTATCTTGCTTAAACTGTCTGCTATTGGTTTGTTTTCTTTTGTAATCGGAGCAGCTATCCTTATTGTAACACCTCGCTTTGCAGCTCTTTTTAATGCATTTCCAAGTCGTTCATATTTCTTTATCAAACCAGTTGCTGTGGTAGCAATGTGAATAGATCTCTTTGCTTCGTTAATGAGACTTATAAGGTGATCATACATGTTTTGTCCCCTCAAAGAACCAGAAATTGCTTCTGGGCTTATGTGCTGGACACCACGATTGTAAAGTGTTTGTAATTCTTTAAACAAGTCAGTTTTTTCTATATTAGAAAGTGCTCTTATTTTCGCTTCCGCATTTTCCATGATTTTTCTTTTTTCTCTTGCGAATACTTCCTCTGGTTTTAAGGCCATATATTTTATTGGCTTACCAAGTTTCATAACAATGAAGCCCCTCTTTTCAAGGCTTTCGAGAACATCATAACTTCTTGATCTTGGAACACCAGAAATATCAGCAAGTTCTCCAGCAGTAGCGACACCTTTCATTAATAGTGCTAACCATATCTTGGCTTCATAAATGTTTAGGTTAAATGCAGATCTTATCTTTTTTAAAAACGTTTCATCTGCTATCATTTTTTACCCTGTTTTAGAGGTAAAAACTCATATTTAAATGTTACTATTTTTAAATAGCAACCAATTTTTAGAAAAATTACTGATCTTGAAAGGCTTAAAATTAAAATAAGCAAAATTTTTATAAATCTAAGCACCCAAGATTTCTAAGTTTGGGCCCGTAGCTTAGCCTGGCATAGCACCGGTCTTATATGACATGCTTTGCTACAATTTTTATTTCGAGCAAAGCACTAAGACAGCCGGGGGTCGAGGGTTCAAATCCCTCCGGGTCCACTTGTTTTTTTATTGTATTAGAATATCAAAAAACTTAAATATACAGCATATTTTAAAAATTTAAGATGATCTTCAAGTTCAAGGACTTTATAAGTGGTTTATTTTTTAATGTTTTTAAAAGGAAAAAGACATTTAAGCTTGGGATATATGGCCCACCAAATAGCGGAAAAAGCACATTAGCCAATAAGATTTGTATAGATTGGTTGGGAGAACCACTAAGCAAGGTTTCTAATATCCCTCATGAAACTAGAGAAATTAAAATTAAAGAAAAAATAACAATCCGCCATAAAGGAAAGTCGCTTTCATTTAACATTATAGACACCCCTGGAATTGCAACAAGAATCGACTTCGAGGACTTTTTAAAATACAGGCTAAGTTCAAAAGAAGCAAAGAAAAGGGCCAAAGAAGCCACAAAAGGTGTCATAGAATCAATTAAGTGGCTTGATAATGTTGATTGTGTTGTTGTAGTGCTTGACGCTACAAAGAATCCCTATTCACAAGTGAATTTGACAATTATTGGTAACCTTGCAGCAAGAAAGATTCCGGTGCTGGTAGTCGGAAATAAAATAGATCTTAAAAGAGCAAATGTTAAAAAGATAGAAGCAGCTTTTCCTCAATACAAAGTTGTAGGAATTTCTGCCCTTAAGGGCCATAATATGGATGAGTTTTATAAGAGCTTGTTCAAGATAGCAAAATGATAACCCTACAATTCATTTCGACCCAGGAACTTGCAGGACTTGATGAAGAAGAAAAAATAAAAAAATTACTCACCTATGTCAAATCCGATAATATTGTTGTTCTAGACAGCAAGCTAAAACCCGAAGAAGAAGCATATTTGATAAAGTTAACAATGACTGAAATTAATTCAAAATTTAAAGGTATAGAAATAGCAACCATATTTCCAGAAAAGAAAACATTGCAAGGTTTACAAAAATTACGCTTCAATATTGCCAAAATTCTTCTCGGTAGGGAACATGGTTTAACAATTATAGGGCCTGCTGCGTTAATTAAGGAAATTAAAAAAGATCCTGGAAGGATACGACTTTTAATGAAAAAAACAAAAAAATAAAATGCCTCACCAATGTGTAAGATGTGGAACTCTTTACGATGATACAGCACAAGAATTGATTAAAGGTTGTTCTAAATGTGGTGGGAGATTTTTCTTTTTTATAAGAAAGGAAGGCCTTGCTGAGGCTAAACCAATTCAGCTAAGCGAACAAGAGAGAAAGGAAGTGGAGCATGACATCAAAGAGATTATTGGTCAAGAAGAACCAGAAAAACCGGTTATCCTTGATTTAGAAAGTATCCGAGTTGTTAAGCCAGGAAAATATGAAATCGATTTGGTAAAGCTACTAAAGAAACAACCACTAATCTACAAACTTGAAGATGGGAAATATGTAATAGATCTTTCCTCTGTTGCGAAAAGAGAAAATGAAAGAGAGTGAACGTAAAGACATTTTAAGAATCTTAAAAGGAACATTAAGAGCTATAAAATCACACAACACTGTAAAGCTTAGAGAACTTAGCAACACAATTATCCACACCGCAAGTACTTTGCAAGATGGGTATTCTATTACTATGGCAGTTCTTGTGTATAGCTTCTCAAAAATTTTTGAAAGAAATTATTATCAATACAAGGGTTGGAATAATTTTTACAGTTGCACATTAAAGAATCTTGAAAAGGCAATATCTTATCTTGAAAAGAAGGATATAATTAACTATGAAGAACACATAAGAAATATTTTTGTCTGTGTTGCTAGGCTTGATAAAAAACTAAGGAAATATATAACAGATGTCCTTGAAAAGGCAAGAATAAACAAGGCTTCCAGAATTCATGAACATGGAATTTCTGTTGGACGTACAGCTTACTTGCTTGGTATAACAGAATGGGAGTTGATGGATTACATCGGCAAGACAGGCATTCCTGATGTACCTTTGGCAAAAACAATTCCCATTGTAGAAAGACTAAAATTTGCAAGAAAATTGTTTGAAAAATGAAAACTTTGGTGTTTGATACAGGGCCTATTATAAGCTTAGCAACCAACGATCTGCTTTGGACATTGAAAGAGTTAAAAAAAGAATTTAATGGCGCTTTTGTTATTCCTGATATTGTAAAAAAAGAGCTTATTGATAGACCACTCAAAACAAAGAAATACAAGTTCGAAGCTATTACAATTTTAAATCTTATCAAAAACGAGATCTTGCAAATATTACCAACACCAAAAAATCTTTTTAAAAAACTTAAAAATCTGATGAATAGGCTTTATTATTTACCACCAGATAATTATATTACAATTGTTCACGATGGAGAGATATCCTCTTTGGCTTTGGCTATTGAAAAACGCGCCGAGGCATTTGTTGTTGATGAAAGA
>CAZCBT010000008.1:0-13848 GCA_964497015.1 Candidatus Woesearchaeota archaeon
ACATGGATTTACTCTTTCTATCTTGCATAAATCTAGTAACAAATTTACATCTATAAAATATTTCTCTAGCTCCTTTTCCAATTTTCCAGGATAGGGAGGCGTATAGAAGTCAACTTTAACACCGGTTTTCCTAAACTCTAGAAGCTTAGTATGCTTGTCTTTTTTTGAGGGCTCTATCTTCCCACCGATTTTCTTGACAAATATTTCATTTATCCCACAATCAAAATTATTTAATCCAAAAGACAGTGCCGCCATTAAATTTTTCTTTATTTTCCTTATTCTGCTCTTTCTCCTTTTTTTGTTTGAGTTGTTTAAATATTCTTCAATAAATTCTTTTATAGTTGGGTATTCTATTCTTGCAGAGTGATACTGGGCTTCCTCTTCTAAAAAGTGGCATGTCCTTTCTTCCGGATTTAACTTTTCTATAAATTTTGCTTTTTCTTCTATTTCTTTTAAAATATTTTCGTCTACTAGTTCTATCTTTCCAAATTTCACGCCCCTCCTTTTTATCTTGATACCCTTTCTTCTCATTTTGATAATTATAAGCTAAAGGGATTTATAAATCTTTTTAATTTTTATAACCTAAAAGTAGTCATATCCATACAATTATTTTGCTTGCAACAGTTTCTTGTTTAGCTAACTCTGGTTTTTTCCAGGGATTTGTTTTCTTTCTCAGGTTTTTATTTTTATTGTTATATTTTGCAGCTCTTTTTTGTTTTTTTAGAATTGCACAATAGCTTTCTTTTAAAACATTGGTAATACCTATTTCGTCTAAATTTTTAAGGAGGGAATTTTCTCCAAAAATTATGCTGTACTCCTTTGCAACAAGCATATGGGCAAGATAGGAACAAAAAAGATTTTTGTAGTAGTAATTAGCTTCTCCAATAACTTTTTGATTTCCTTTTGCTTTTTTGCTTATTCTTATGCAAGCATGGCTCGAATCCGTAAGAAGTATTTCATAAAGGTCATCAAGAATATGTTCGAGTTGCTCTTTTTCAAATAACTGTCTTATAGTTGCAGGGTGTTTCTCGGCAAATTTTAGTAAATTTTTATAATTGAGAATAACGCCTTTAATTTCGTGATTTTTAGCAGCTCTGCCTATTGTGTTTAAGATGTTGTAAAGGGTGTTATATGTTTCTAGTTTTCCAATTTTGCTTCGGTATAGTGATTCCATTTTCAAATAGTTGGAAAACAATTGATTTATAAATTTTTTTATTTTATACGAATTATGGACTTTGCCCATGAAAAATCAAATGCTTTAAGAAAAATCGATAAGTCTTCAAAAAAATCTATAGATAAACAAATAAAATCTTTAGTAGCGGAAATAAACAAGCTTAGTAATTTTTATACAACCTCAAGCTGCTCTGGAAGGTTTGTTATTGTTAAGGAACTTGGCAAGAAAATTAAAAATGCCATACTTCTTTCCTACCATAGCCCACCGAAATTGGAAGTTCTGCTGAAGGATCTTAGGAAAATCCTTGAGAGCAACAAGCAACCTTTGTTCTTTAAATATGAGCCATCTATTTTGCATGTGGTTGCTTCTAGTACAGAAAAGGCAGCAAGATTTGTAGAAATAGCAAGGCAGCTTGGCTTTAAAAAATCAGGATTTTATTTTGGCAGGAAAAGAAAAAGGCCAGTTATAGAGTTAATCTCTACAGAAACACTTGCTCTGCCGATTGCAAAAAATGGAAAGCTTCTTGTTGGCGAAAAATATTTAAGTTTGGTGCTTAATTTTGCCAAGAAATTGCATAATAAAAACAATACGAAAATAAAAAAACTCTTTGCAAAGTTAAAAAATGGAGATCTTGACAGCTAAAAAGGAACCAAACCTTTCTTGGAAAATTAATTCAGAGGCTTTAGCAGAAATAGGAAACGAGAGAAAGCAACTAAATATTTTATTAGCAAATTTTCTTTCAAACCTTGAGGATGGAATGCTTAACTATTACGGAGCCAACAAGCTTTATTCTAAAATAGGGTCTCTTGAAGAAAAGATTAAGAAAATCAACCAAGAAAAAGGAAAATTTTCAAATTTCGAGAAGATTTATTTAGAGGACATAAAGTTAACAGTAAATTCTGCAAGAACATTTTATAAATTTTTTCGGGGGAAAGAAAAACAAGAAATTAGGATATACCAACTTCTTAATGCAATTTACGACCAATACGTTTATGAATACCTAAAAGGTGTTTATAGGGATGTGCTTAAAGATAAAAATTTTTACAATACAAACATATTTTTAAGAGAGCTAAATGCAATGAGAATTCCTTCGGATTTGATAATGGGGAGGATTAAAAACCATCTTGTTGAGATAGCTTCTCTTATAGAAGAATTTGGTAACGATCTTGGTGCTTTAAAAGGTATAGAAGTTATACCTTGTCCTGATACTGATGATATCTCATTGCTTAAAAGAAAATCACCTTTTAACAAAATTTATTTATTGGCTTCTAAGCCTTATGCCCCAGAAACTTTTTGGGATTGTGCAACTTTTATTATGCAACTTGATCCAAACAAAATTTACTTTTACGAAGATAGAAATAAGAATGTTATAGCTTTTGATCTTATTTGGCAATTATTTGCAGCTCATGAACTTGGTCATGCGTTGTTGCAATTCAATTCAGAAAAAATGCCTGAAGATTTAAGATATTCAATAAGCGATGACCACTTGTTAAGGGATTGTGTGCATGAAGGCGTAGGAATACAAACAGAATTAAGCTATATTCATTGGTGCAGAAGAAAGAAAAAACTTTCAAAAAAGAAATTCTCCCTTATGAAGAACCTTTTTAATTACTTTATAAATTCGCTTTCAGGAGATGTTGTTTACAACCTTTACAGACACGAATCGAAAGATTTTTCTAAAGAATTTCATGAAATCAAAAATGTTGTGTTTTTCTTCAAAGAAGAACCTTTTATCGAAACTCTAGAAAAAATAAATACTTTGGTTGGATATAAATTTACTAGAGACATCTTTGAAATAGCAAAGAAAAAGTATGGAAAAGATTTTGTCAAGAAAAACGAAGGAATAATCTTAGGGGGTCTTTCCATTGGACTGTTTAGACCAAAAACAAAAGTTAGATTCATTTTTGAAGAATACTTGCCAAGAATGAGCGAATTCCTAAATTAAAATTTAAAAGGATTTTCGAGTTTTGCTTTTTTCTTTAACAAGTTTTCATACTGTTTTGCTGATTGTAAACTTGCATAAGAAAGCATGTCTTTTAGCGTATAAACATCAACACCTTTTTCAAGCATATGCACAGCAAAAGAATGTCTTAGCATATTACAATTCACATCTTTATTCAAAACTTGTTTTGCAAGTTTGGAAATGATTTTCTGTATAGCTCTTGTACTTAATGGATTGTTTTTATTACCCTCAAAAAGATAGCCTTCCTTTTTGTTTGCTATGAACTCTTTGAGGTCTTCAACAAGGTTTGTATGCAAGCTAATAATCCTTGCTTTTGGGCCCATCATGGCAATTCTTTTTGTTTCAAGATTTATGTTTTCTATTCTTAGATTTGAACATTCACCAACTTTTAAGCCACAATAATACATAAACTTAATAAGCAATTTTTCTCTAAGTGAGGGAGCATTTCTTACGAGTTTTAATATTTCTTCTTTTGTTAGGACACTTGGCATCTTTTTTTCTTTTTTTGGTATCTCAATAGCTTCAAGATCTTTTTGCAGAATTTCCTTATAGAAAAATTTCAAGGCACAACTTGCTATAGCCACAGAACTAGCATCTAATGTATTGGCTAATGAAGAAATAAAGTTTCTTGCGTCTTCGCTGTTAAGAAAGCTTGCTTCTTTGTTACAATTTTCAAGAAATCTTTCAATAAAATGCAAATACATCTTTTGCGTATGTTCGCTTTTCTTTCTTAAAGCCAGCTCTTTTCTTGTTTTCTCAAGCAATTCCTTACGCATGGGATTAGTATGTTTTTCTGAAATTTAAAGTTATCCTTTCAGAAAAGGCAAGGTAAATTGCTGTGCAAATTAACAATAAAATTATTATTTTAAAGGACAAAGCTTTAACAACAAATCCAACTATCAAGAATATCAAGGCAATTATATAAAAAGGCAGCGAACTAAATAACACTTCACATCCAGGGAGTTTTGGGATAGGAAGGAACATGAATATAGCCATCCAAAAATTAACAAGCAGAAAGTGCTCAAAGCTGATATGTGTTAAATTTGATATTATCCAAAATAGATTATAGATTGAAAAATAAAACAAGCCTGGTAAAAAATAAATAAACGCCTTTTCCCAACCAAATAGTGTAGATGATTTCTTAAGTTTTGTTTTTTTAAGCTCGAATTTGTAGCTTGCTATCATGGGAAAATACCACAAGCCATTAGTGGCTATTGTAACAAGCAAGGGCATTACAATTCCAAAAGGAAATTTTGCCTTTGTAGAACGAAGCATTCTTATGCTTATAAATTCGTAATCAAATGAGCATCCTCTTTTTCTAACAAGGAATTCAATAGAATGGTTTGTAATTAGAAAAGAAATAGTTACAGCAATAAAAACCATAACAAAATTTTTTGTCCAGTGTAGGGCGTCAAAGTAAGGTAATCTATCATTAAAACCAAAAATTATTGTTAACAAAGCTATACTTGCTGCATAGAGTTTTGCTTTTGACATTCTTTTACAATGCTTATAATTTCTTTTTCATGACCAGCCCCAACAACAGCTACAACCTTCTTAAAAGAGCACATTAGCTTATATAAATTTTTTCCAATATGTTCGTTTCTTTTATCAACAAGTACTTTGTATAAATTTGGGTATCTTTTCATGAATTTTTCTTTGAGCTCGTTAATTGTTTTTTCATCTGGTATCTTTTTAAGATCAAACTTGATTTTTTCTTTCTTAACAAGTCCTTTTAATAAATCAAGAACAAATTTAATCTTTTCTTTAATACTCATGCTCTTTGATACTTGCTTTAATGTTTTTTCTATATCTTGATCTATCAATGCTACTTTTGCTTCTATCTGCTTTGCCTTTTTAACAGCCTCAATCATCTCACTTCCAGGGAAAACACCAGTAAGCTTTCCAAGCTTTCTCTCAGCCCAAGAGCCTAGAAGTTGAAATAAAAATCCTGCAATACCAACTTTAAATAACAATTTCAAAGATAATTTTTGCTTGCTCTTTTTGCTTAACAAAGCAAGCAATCTTTTCTTGTCAAGCTCTATTGCAACAACATCTGGTTTTTCTGATTCTATTGTTTCTTTAACAACTTCTATGCTTTCTTTAGCAATGTGTGATGTGCCAACAATGATAAGGTTTTTATATTTTATCATTCATACAAGAAAAAGAGAAAAATATTTAAACTTTGAGCTCACTTATTTAACAACATCGGAGGGATAACATATGAAGGTTAAGCAAGTAAATGGGGTATTTAACATGAGTGTTTATACCGATGAAGGAACATTCTTTGGGATTGTGGAGGAACCAATATTGGTTGGGAACAAGATTTCTGGATGGAGAGTAAGGGCAACAAAAAATAGTATCCTTAGCAAAATCCTTGGAGGAGCTAAAGGTGTTATAGTGCCGCATGCTTTAGTAAAAGCAATGGATCATGTAATGATAATTTCAAAAGAAGCTATTCCTTCTGCAGAAGAACAAGAAGAAGAGGAATAAAAAGTTTTATATATCAAAATCTTTTTTAATTTTTAATGGCAACATCTCCACTAGCAAGCGCTATCGAATTCTTGGAAAAATTTGGCCTTTTTGATGTAGTTTTGCCATTCTTGCTGATATTTACATTTGTTTTTGCTATCCTTGAAAAAACAATGATTCTTGGCAAAGAAAATGATCAACCTAAAAGAAACCTTAATTCTATGGTAGCTTTTGTTATTGCTTTGCTAACAATAGCAAGCAATAAGATTGTTAATGCCATAACAACAGCTCTGCCAAATATTGTTTTGCTTTCTGTGATTTCATTAAGTTTTTTAATGCTCGTTGGTGTCTTTGCTGAAACAGGAGAATTCAGCTTGAAAGAAAAACATAAAGGTTTTTATTATACATTTGTTATCTTTTCCTTTATTGGTGTTATGCTTATCTTTTTAGCTTCTGTAAAAACATCTGCTGGTGTTTCATGGCTTAGTGTTATTTTTAACTACATAAAAGAAAGCTGGGGTGGTGCTGTAGTATCTTCTATAATCTTGTTAATTATTGTAATAGGCTCTATCATTTTTGTAACAAGGGCTCCTAAGAAAGGAGGTGGCGAAGAATAATGGATTTTTATAGTTTCATTTCACAGTTACAAGCAATTGGATTTTTTGAATATGTTTTACCATTTTTGTTAGTGTTTGCTATAACTTTTTCAATACTTGAAAAAACAAAAATTTTTGGCACAGTTAATAATCAACCAAGAACTAATGTAAATGTTTTAGTGGCTTTGATAATTGCGGCTTTGTTAATAGCGCAAACAGAAATTGTTATGGTTATTAACACATTCATTCCAAAGATGGCTTTATTTATTCTTGTAGTGCTAATGTTCCTAATTGCTTTTGGAATGCTAACAGGAAAAACAGAAGAATGGGGGGGAATAATGGGTGTAATTGCTTTAATTGTTTGTTTTCTTGCTGTGATTTGGGCATTAACACCTACAGCCGGAATATATTGGCCATACTGGTTAAGGCCCACTTATCAAGATAGAGCATGGATATTCCTGCTTGCTACTATTGTTTTAGTAATTTGGCTAATAGCAAGAAAACCCAAAGAGCAATCTCCAACAAGGGACATCATGGAAACCTTGTTTGGTAAAAAATAAAATGGCTACTTTAATGGATGTTGGGCTTTTGTATTATTTTCTGCCATTAATTACCTTCTTGTTTGTTTTTGCTTTAGTTTATGCTGTACTTGATAAGACAAAAATGCTTGGTGAGAATGTTAGTTTAAATTTTGTTGCTGCTTTAACAATTGCTTTGCTAACATTATTTGTTGGCAGAATAACAAACCTTATACAATTTATTGTGCCGTGGTTTGTATTCTTGTTTGTTTTCTTTGGGCTTTTATTTGTTGGCTTAATGTTCCTTGGTATTAAAGAAGAAACAATCTGGAGAAATCTAAGTATATGGACAGTTATAATTATGGGTTTCTTTTTATTGTTGCTTGGTATCATCCAGGTTTATGGAGATGTTTTGTCTCCATACGTCGGAACTAATGCCACAAAAACAATAGCCGGTGAAACAATGCGGACTTTATTCCATCCAAGAGTGCTCGCTGCTTTGTTTATTTTGTTAGTTGCTGCTTTAACGATACGTTTCCTTGTGCCCAGAGTTGAAGAAAAATAATTATTCTTTCTCTTCCTTAAGTTTTTCTGTAATTTTTGAGAGCTCTTTAATGTTTTTTGTAAGCGGCTCGAGAATTCTTTGAAGAACTTTTTCAAGAGCTTTAACGTCTGTGCTAACAGTAGTTATTGCTTTATGGTATTCTTCCACTCTTCCGAGAACAGCTTTTTGCAGATTTTCAAACCTTTCTTCTACCCTTAACAATTCTTGTTTAACAGCTCTAATATCACCCTGCATTTTTTCTTTCCAAATAGCTAAATTTCCAACACTCGCCATTAATTCTTCCCATTTTTCATTAATTATGCTTTCTGCGATCTCTTCTATTGTCTCTATGTTTGCTCTTGCTGGCATGGCTGGCGTTACAGCTGCTGGTGGTGCTGCTGGAGGCGTCGGAACTTCTGGTGCTGGCGCTGCAGCAGGTGCTTCTGGAGCTGGAGGAGCTTCTTCTTTCTTAGAAATTATAGAAGGTTTCATTCCTTCTCCAGCAGGAGCACTTGGAGCAGGTGGTTCTTCTATTGTTTCGCCAACAGTTGACTTTATTTCATCAAGCTCATCTGGCATGTTCTTTCACCTTTAATGATTTTAATTTTTCTTCTATCAAACCAATAATCTCGTCTTCTCTAACAAATTTTAATGGGTCCCAGAGATTAATATATTTTTCTAAAACAAGAAAATCTTCCTTCTTAGCAAAGTTTTGCATTTCTCTTACGATTTCTTTAAGTGTGTCTCTTAAGTTTTCTGTTAGCTCTTTGACTTCGCGAACTTCATCGTTAAGTGTTTTGATCTCTTGTGTTAGCTTTTTGTATTCACCAACCATGTTTTGCGTAATGACAAGCATTTTTTCTCTTAGCGTTGCTAGCTTTTCTTCGAGAACTCTTATTCTAGCATTAAAATCTGCAAGAACATTACTTGGAGCTTGGTCAGCCATTTTTCGAAAGCTTTTTTAATAAAACATTTTTATAGTTTATAAATTTATTGAAAATGGTGCTTTTTAGCAAAAAAGTCAAGCCTGGTTATTATCAAATTGTTCGCGAAGGTAAGGAAGAAGTTATGTGGATAAACTATAATGATTATCCGTATACACCTTCTATAGAGGATAGCCCCCTCTGCATGGCAAAGGTTATTGACTTTCTTGCACAAAATCCAACAGTTGTTAGAATTGTTTTTTCTCAATACGGCAAAAATTACATGTATGACTACAACCAAACATCTATGCTTATAGAGATCGCGTTAATTTACAACCATTTTGTAAAACAGAAAAAGTTACTAACGCTGCAAGCAATGGGAACATCACCACAATGTGCTATTTGTTTGCCTTCAAGATTAGCAAATGTTCAGTACATAATTCTTAACTTACTAAGAACAGATCCTTTAGGGGCATACGTTGAGCTCAAGCGATTGATAAGAGAAGAAAAAATACTGCTAAGCAAGACAACAGAACCCATGTGTTTGCCTTGCAGAGAACATTACATTAATATCTTGCAATCCATATTTTCATATTTACAAAAAACAAAGTTGATTGCTTTTGCGAAGCCATATCTTGCTGGTTATAGGCTTGGTACAAGAGACATCTATAGAAAGATCTTCAAACCAATAATCACGCCTGATTTTATGTATACAAGGATGCTTGCAGAGCCACCTTTGAATGGAGAGGTCATTGATGCTTACACAGTTAGGCCAAAAGTTGATGTTACAATTTATAGAATTCCTGGTGAGGTAAAGTTCTTCTACCATTTAAGTCCACCAGAGTTTAAAATTCCAGAAGAACGTTATATGCTGTTAACACTTGCAAGGAGCGTGCTAGCTGAACATAAACCAAAAGCAGAAGAATTTGTTGAGCCAGAAAGAATGAGAAGAACCTTTTTCAACATAGGTAGAGACCTACTCTCAGAACTTGCTTCTCACAAAGGTATAGAAATTCCTTACAAGGAAATAGAAGAGCTCGCCAATATACTTGTTCGCTATACTGTTGGTTTTGGATTAATAGAGGTGCTGCTTGACGATTTAAAGGTGCAAGATATCTACATCAATGGTCCAATAGGACAATTGCCCATTTACATAAATCATGCCGATTATGCGGAATGTAGAACAAATATTTATCCTTCTGCTGATGATGGTGAGGGTTGGGCAACAAAATTTAGGCTTATTTCTGGTAGGCCTCTTGATGAAGCAAATCCAATATTAGACACAGAATTAACATTACCTAAAGCAAGAGCTAGAGTTGCTATAATAACTAGGCCTTTAAATCCTGTTGGCTTAGCGTTTGCTTTTAGACGTCATAGAGACAAGCCATGGACATATCCCTTGTTTATACAAAATGGGATGATCAATCCTCTTGTCGCAGGCTTGATGAGTTTTCTGATAGATGGCTCAAGAACTATGCTTATTGCTGGCACAAGAGGTAGCGGAAAAACAAGTTTTTTGGATGCTTCTTTGCTTGAATTAATGAGGCGTTACAGAATTATTACAATAGAAGATACATTAGAACTTAATGTTCCAACATTGAGAAGGCTTGGTTATAATGTTCAACCAATGAAAGTTAGGGCTGCTTTGGGTGGTGCAGGTGTAGGTGGAGAAGTTCCTGCTGATGAAGGTGTAAGAACAAGTTTGCGTTTAGGAGATTCTGCTTTAATAGTTGGAGAAATTAGAAGCAAGGAAGCTCTGGCATTGTATGAAGCAATGAGGGTTGGCGCTTTAGCAAATGTGGTGGCAGGAACAATCCATGGTGATAGCCCTTATGGTGTTTTTGATAGGGTTGTTAATGATCTCGGCGTTCCTAGAACAAGTTTTAAGGCAACAGATATTATTGTGATTTGCAATCCTGTAAGATCCCCAGATGGCTTACATAGGTGGAGAAGAGTTGTTCAAATCACAGAAGTTAGAAAAGAATGGGAAGAAGATCCGCTAAGAGAAGGTGCTTTTGTTGATCTCATGAAATACAATCCAAAAACAGATTCTTTAGAGCCAACAGATGCTTTAATCAACGGAGAATCAGAGATTGTTAAGTCAATTGCAGGCAATGTTAAAGAATGGGCTGGAAATTGGTCTGCTGTTTGGGATAATATATTACTAAGGGCAAAAATTAAAGAGACACTTGTTAAATATGCTGAAAAATCTGGCATGAAAGAATTACTTGAAGCGGAAAGTGTTGTTTATTTTAATGATCTTTTTCATATGATTTCCGACGATGTTAGAAAGGAAGTCGGATTCCTTGACAGTAAAAAAATATTTTTAAGATGGGAAAGGGAGCTTAAGAATTTTATAAAGAAAAAAACCCTCAGCCTAAAGGGGTGAGAACTTGCCAACACCTGATGAGCTTAAAGAAATAATTTCAAGATACGAAGAACAAATAAAAGGTCATATCGAGCTAGAAGAGGAACTTCCTTCTAGTGAGGAATTTTCTAGAGAATATCTTGAATTTAAAAAAGAAGCCACAAAACCCACTATGTCTTTGTATGAGAAGCTCTGCAACAAAGCAGAAAAATTTATTGCCATTAAACCAAGTATTGAACAGTACAGAAAACTTCAAGAAGCCATAGAAACCGCGCACCTTGATATAACACCAACAGGCGCAACAAGCTTTGCAACATTACTTATTGTTTTTATAATTTTATTTGCTATATTTTTAACAGCATTTGTGTATCTTGTTTTTGGAAAACTGATGCTATTTTTGCCTGCATTACTAATTCTGCTTGCTTTGGTCTTAATGAAGCCTATCTCAAATTTACCATTTTACTTTGCAACAAGATGGAGACTTGCAGCAAGCAACCAGATGGTGTTATGTGTTTTATATGTGGTTATGTATATGCGCCATACTTCTAATCTTGAGCATGCGATTAAGTTTGCTGCTTTACATATAGATCCACCGTTATCTTTGGATTTGAGAAAAATTTTCTGGGATGTTGAATCTGGAAAGTTCAGCACAATAAAACAAGCTCTGGACAATTATTTACAAACATGGCGAGAAACACATCTTGAATTTGTAAACGCTTTCCATTTAATAGAATCTTCTTTGCTAGAACCTTCTGAACAAAGAAGACTTGACCTGCTCGACAAGGCCCTTGAAGTTATTTTGCAAGGAACATACGAAAAGATGCTCCACTATGCTCAAGAATTGAAAAACCCAATTACAATGATCCACATGCTTGGTGTAATATTGCCAATACTTGGCTTAGTTATTTTTCCGCTCGTGGCAACATTTATGGGTGGGCTGGTAAAGTGGTATCATTTGGCTTTTCTATACAACATAATCTTGCCAGTACTTGTTTTTGTATTTGGTTATAATTTGCTTACAAAACGCCCAACCGGTTATGGAGAGTCCCGTTATGAAATTGAATTGCTTAAAAAAAGAAAGCCTTATGGAATAGCTGTTTTTATAATCTTTTTTTTCTTGATTCTTGGTTTATTTCCTTTGCTAATTCATGCTATTGCTCCCGATGCTGATATTTCACTTGGAAATTTTGGTAAATTTCTGGATTATAGAGATAGCTCAGGCCCATATGGGTTTGGAGCATTGATGTTTAGTTTGTTAATACCTTTGGCATTTGGTTTGGGTATAGGAATATATTACAAAATCAAAACAAAAGGTTTAATAAAGATAAGGAACGAAACAAAAGCTCTTGAGAATGAATTTTCTGCTTCGCTTTTTCAACTTGGTAATAGACTAGCAGATGGAGTTCCTGCTGAGCTTGCTTTTGGTGATGTAGCCAAAACCCTTGCGGGAACACCAACAGGAAATTTTTTCAGGTTGGTAAGCGTGAACATAAGAAATCTTGGGATGAGTTTAAGGGAAGCAATTTTCAATGAAAAGGTTGGCGCGATTCTTAGCTATCCTTCTGCATTAATCCAATCCTCTATGGAAGTTCTGATAGAGAGCGTTAAAAAAGGACTAAAGATTGCTGCCCAGGCATTAACAAGCATTTCAAATTATGTTTCCGAAATCCACAGGGTTAATGAACGTTTAAAGGACTTGCTAGCAGAGATCGTTTCTTCTATGAAAGCACAAATTGGTTTTATGGCACCTGTTATAGCTGCAATAGTTGTTGGCATTGGAAGTATGATTGTAAATATAATTGCAAACATGGCAAGAACTTTTCAGCAATACGCTGTTAACGAAAGCGCAGGTGCTGGATTTGGTGGGGGATTCGCAGGCATGCTAACTTTATTTAAAATAGAAGAAATGATACCGCCTTACTATTTTCAGCTTGTTGTTGGTGTTTATGTTGTTGAAATAATCTTCGTTTTAACAATACTTGCTAATGGGATAGAAAATGGTATTGACAAGCTAAATGAAAAATATTTGCTTGGGAAAAATTTATTAAGATCAACCCTAATGTATGTTTTATTGGCAGGCATAACGATTGTGATATTTAACTTGCTTGCTTGGGGGATACTAAAAGGTGCACTTGCTCCTGGAGGAATATTGCCAAGTTGAAAATGAGGGGTGTGAATTGGAAAATATTGATTACTATTTTGATTTTCTTAATATTTTCATTTTTTTTATATCTAATAATAGTGCACTTCACAAAGGTGATGTTAGGTGAATAAAAAGTCAATATCCATAGAAACCTTGGGTGTTATTGTTATAATACTCATTAGCCTTTTTGCTATAGGCTATGGTATAAAAGTCTGGGCGGAGAGAATTTCTTCTAAATCAGACGTCGAGGCTTGCAGAATGAGTGTGATTGCAAGAGCAAAAGCATTAATCCCTTATACAGAAATTCCTTTGGCAAAATTTCCTTTAAACTGCAAAACAAGATTTATAGAAATTAAAAGGGAACAAGATATTAATAAGACCCTTGCTGAAGAACTTAGAAAATGTTGGTATCAATTCGGTGAAGGGGGATTAGACTTTATGCCAAGGAAAAGAGGGGAATTCCTTTTTATCTGTGCGAAGATAGTCTTTTCTAAGGAGGTTAAAGAAAAATATCATACCATTAATTTAGGGGATTACCTTTATAATAATTATATCCCAAATGAACCATACACCTACTTTGAGTATATCACAGGAAAACATGAATTACCTACAGAGCAACTTAAGTACTTTAATAATATTCCTACAAACGAACCAATTTACATAGGGTTTTATATGATTAAGAAATATAGATGGAAAGAGATACTTGAAAAAATAAGTAAAGTGGCTGGAGTTGGAGCAGCCGCAGGTGCAGTGGGAGGGCCAGGAGGGATATTGGCTGGTGCAATTTTTGGGGGGGTGGTAGGAGCGGTTGTAGAAACTGGTGTTATATTTTTGGGTGTGGCTGGAAAATATACAAATACAACTTCCGCGATGGTAATAATCGGAAACTCTAAAGACTTGGAAAAATTTGCAGTAAAATGAAGAAAGCTTCACTAGAATGGGAAACTATCGTAAAGCTTATCTTGGTGTTAGCTGGGATACTATTTGCTGGTGTTGTTATATATTTGATTAGGGAGAAAATTATTGAGCTTATTGGGAAGATGTAAAATGAAGAAAGGATTGGCTATAAAACAGATTGTCTATGCGATAATTGCTTTGACAATCTTATTTTTTGGATTTATTGCATTTAAATTTTCATATTCTGGTGTTA
>CAZCBT010000009.1:0-13377 GCA_964497015.1 Candidatus Woesearchaeota archaeon
CTTAACTTAATGGAAAAGTTTGAATTTACAGGCAAGAGAATCGCGGATGCGGAATTTAGGGCTTATGGCAAGAGCCTAGAAGAAGCTTTCAAAAATGCTGCTTTGGCAATGTGTTCTATAATGTTTGATTATAAAAAAGTAAAGCCTGCTTTAAAAAAAGAAATTTCTGTAGAAGGAACAGATTTGCAAAGCTTGCTTTACAATTTTCTTGAAGAGATTTTATTTTTGCTAGATACAGAAAACTTTCTGCTTCACGAAATTGAAGATTTAAAAATAAAAGATGAAAAAAATTTAACAGCAGTTCTTGTTGGCGATAGCGCTATTGAGAATTATGAAATTTTTGGGGAAGTTAAAGCTGTGACATACAATGACATGAAAATAGAGAAACAAAATTCTACATACATAGTGCAAGTTGTTGTGGATATTTAGAAAAACTTTTAAAGTGTGCTTTGGTATATTTCAATTATGAAAGAAAAATTAAAGCAAGTTTCTGAATATGAATGGTTACTTGAAAAAGAAAATGGTATGAAAGTACCTGCGGTTGTTTTTGCGTCCAAGAAACTGATGGAAGCTATTGAAGAAGACGCTTTGACACAGCTGAGAAACGTGGCAACATTGCAAGGGATCCAGAAGAGAGCATTAGCCATGCCAGATATACACTCTGGGTATGGTTTTCCAATTGGTGGAGTTGCTGCATTCGATTTGCAAGAGGGTGTAATTAGCCCTGGAGGAATCGGTTATGATATTAACTGCGGAGTAAGATTGCTTGTTACAAATTTAACGATAGAAGAATTTCTAAAAAAGAGAAAAGAATTTCTTGGAGAGACTTTCAAAAATGTTCCTTCCGGGTTAGGAAGTAAAGGAAAAATTAAAGTTACAAAAGAATTGTTGCTTGAAGTTCTTGCTAAGGGTGCGGAATGGGCTGTAGAGAATGGCTATGGCAATAAAGAAGATCTTGCAAAAACAGAAGAGTATGGTAGGATGCCAAAAGCTGACCCAAATGTTATTTCAGAAAGAGCCTTGCAAAGAGGCATGCCCCAGCTTGGTTCTCTTGGCTCAGGAAATCATTTCTTGGAAATTCAAAAAGTCGATCAGATTTTTGATGAAGATGTAGCCAAGAAATTTGGTATCGATAAGAACTGCGTTACTGTTATGATTCATTGTGGCTCGCGTGGTTTAGGACATCAGATAGCAAGCGATTATATTAAGCTAATGGAGCAAAAATTTGGCTGGAAACATTTGCCTGATAGAGAACTTGTTAATGCACCAATAAATTCCGATTTAGGACAAAGATACTACGCTGCGATGTCTGCTGCTGTTAATTATGCCTTTGCCAATAGACAAATGATAATGCACTGGACAAGAGAATCTTTCTACAACGTATTTGGGGAAATCAAAGTTGATCTTGTATATGATGTAGCACATAACGTAGCAAAAATTGAAAAACATAAGATAAATGATACATGGAAGGAAGTATGTATTCATAGAAAAGGTGCCACCCGTTCATTTGGTCCAGGAAGAGAAGAATTACCAGAAATATATCAGCCAATAGGTCAACCAGTATTGATTCCTGGTTCAATGGGAACCGCAAGTTATGTACTTGTAGGAACAAAAACAGCTGAAGAAGTAAGTTTTGCTTCTACAGCCCATGGTGCTGGTAGAGTAATGTCAAGGCATGCTGCTTTAAAACAATTTAGAGGCCAACAAGTTTATGTTACGTTGCATAACAAAAACATAGAAGTTAAATCCGCTTCATGGAAAGGGCTAGCAGAAGAAGCACCTGCGGTTTACAAAGACATAGATGCTGTAGCTGAAGTTTCGCATAATATTGGTATTGGAAAGAAGGTTGTAAGGCTTGTGCCTCTTGCGGTAATCAAAGGTTAATTTATAGGTCTGCTATTTATTTTTTCACAAAATTTAAAATTCTCTTTTTGAAATACAATTCAAAAATAATAAAAACTGTGTAGCCTATAAAAAATGTTCCAACCAAATCGATTGTGTAGTGCCCTCTTGCCAACATAATGCAAATAGCATTTATTAATGTTAGTATTATCATCAAAAAACCTATTTTTCTTACATTTTTCCTATGTAAAAAATATAAATTAAAAAGGTATGAAATAGCGAGATGTCCTGATGGGAATAATCCTGCATATTCATTATAAAGCCATCCAAATACACATTGATCGCCAATGCATGGTTTTGACATTGGCGTTAAAATAATACATATCGCTCTTAAAAATTCAAAAGCGGAAAAAAGCAACATCAAATATGGAAGTTCATCAAATTTTCTATACAAAAATAAATAAATAATATACAACAAAACAGAAGCAACCATAGTAAAATCCACAATTATCGAAACGTCATAATAGGGTATGTTATCTAATATTATATCTGGCAAAATAGGGCCTTTATTATAATTGTGTTTCAGAAGATAAGATATTGAAAGATCATTTGCGATATAAGAAGCGACTAAAATCAATGTACTCATAATTAAAAATATCCAAAATCTTCTGTGATTTGATAAATTTTTGTTCATTCTCAAATTTCATATAAAACACCTTAGCATTTTACTTAATTAATATAAAAATATTTTGCTTTTAATTCGTTTTTAAAAGTTCTTGAACTTAAAAGATAATAGTAACCACCAATCAGTTGCAAAAATCGAAAAGTTTATAAATAAAATAAAAAAATTTTTAAAAAATGGAAGGCAACAATAAAGAACACTATACATTGGTGATCGAAGATTTGCTAGAAAAGGCCAAAAATCATGCAAATGGTGAAGGCCTAGGAGACCTTGAATTGGCAAGGCAGTTCTTGGAAAGAGCACAAAATATTATAAATTCCCAAGGCCTTCTCAATGTATGGGAAGAGGAAATATCTAAAATTGAAAATAGCATATATGAAAATTTAATGAAAGAATATATTGAAGATTTCAAAAAGGCGGCAGAACTTGGAGATTCCCACATGATGGAAGACATTTTAGGAAAAATTGTAAAATCTCCAGTAGAATACAATATTGCTCCCCTTAAAGATTACATGATAACAGGTTACGAAAAAGGAATTAAAATCGTAGATGAAAAAGCAAAATGTTGGGAAGAAGCAGGGTTTAAAGATTTAAAAAATAGCTTGGAAAAAGAAGCAAGATCCTATCAAGAAAAATTGGAAATCTTGGATAAGGAAGGAATAGAAGGGATCCTTGAAAAATTAGGACTATACATAAAATAAATTTTATTTTACTTTTGCAATTGGTACTTGTTTTTGCAACACAAGTAATGCTGATTTTCTTGTTAAACATGCTTCTTCAATTTTCCTGATTAAGGGTTTTAAAAGTTTTAATGCTTTTATTGCTGAAGCAAGAGCATCTTTTTCATGCTTGTTATGGATTTTTATAAACTCTTCTTGTTTTTTAAGCCAGTTATCAACAATTTTTGTTTTTTCTTTTATTGTCATGTCTGCTTCTGGATGTGTTATGCTAACACCTAAAGACCTTGCAAGTTTTTTAACAAATTCTGGTGGTTTTGAAACATCGCAGGCAACTTTAACAACATAACCAAGTTTGCTAGCGATCAATACAAGTTCAGAAATTTTCATGTGCCTTTTTGATCCTAGCAAAACAAGTTCTCCTTTGAGATTAAGAAAAGCGTAACCCACAATGTTTCCAGGATCTACACCAAGGATCAATAAGTTGCGCATCTGTTAGCATAAAGAAAAGATTATTTTTAATGTTTTCGAAAACTGTTTAAGCCCCGGGAGGGATTTGAACCCTCGACCTACTGCTTTCTTGCAAGCAAGCTACGAGGCAGTTGCTCTAACCGCTGAGCTACCGGGGCATAGAAAATGTTAAAAATTTTGAGTTTAAAAATTTTCTTAAAGGCCGAGTGGTCTAGTGGTATGACGCCTGCCTCACGTGCAGGAGGTCGGAGGTTCGATTCCTCCCTCGGCCATACTAAAAGTTTTTAAATTACCAAATTCTAAAATTTCTATGGATTTGGTAAAGAAGAGTATTGAAGTTATAAAGGATCTGCAACTTGACAATGGAGGAATTCTTGCAACACCACTGGATGGAGCTTATCCATATGTTTATCCAAGAGATGGTGTTATTATGACTAAAGCTTTAAATGCAGTAGGCCTTGCAAAAAGATCCGAAAAATTTTATTACTTTATTAACAAATATGCAAAAATTGATTTCTATAGAGAGATTTTTCATCGTTATAATGCTAATGGATATCCTTGCGTTACAAGAAAACACGAGCATGATTGTGTCGGCTTAGTTTTGCATGGAATTTATGATACATTCTTACACACAAAAAAGGAAATGTTCTTAGAAACAATGTGGCCTCTTATTCTCGAAGGTGTTAATTTAATATTTTCATATTCAAGAACAGGACTTGTACATACAGAAAGAAGCATCCATGAACTTTATAGGCTAGAAAATGGTTATGAAATCTGGGCAAATTGTGCTTGTTGTAGGGGTCTTTATGATGCTGCAAAGATTGCTGAAGTTCTTGGGCATAGAAAAGAAGCAAAAAAATGGCATAACAAAGCAAAACAAATTGAACAAAATATAAAACAAAAAATGTTTAATAGAAAATTTGGAGTTTTTGTTAAAAATATAAAATATCCAAACACACCAGACATAGCACAGCTTTCGCCATTTTATTTTAATTTAGTAGACTCAAAAACAATTCTTAAAAATACAATGGATTTCTTAAGAAAACATATTTGGTATAAAGAAATAGGCGGCTTTAGAAGATTTAGAAAATTTGAAATCTGTAAGGATTGGCATTGGTATACTGGTGGTTCTGGAAGTTGGGTTGCTTTTACAATCTGGGGTGCAAAGTTTTATAGGCAATTAAAAAAGGAAAAATTCTACAAAGAATGTGTTGATTGGGTTCATAAGGCAACAAGTAGAACTAATGGCTTATTGCCAGAGCATATTTCAACAAGAGAAGAATACGAAGCTTGGAAGATGCATGAAATAGAATTTAATTATAGAATCCTTAGAGGTATGGAAAAGGCTGAAAAGCTTGCAAAAAGATTTAAAGAAGATATAATTTATTGGGCAATTCCTTTAGGCTGGTCACATGCGGAATATATTTTACTAAAGAAAGAGGATTAAATTTTCTCCTTTAATTTATCTTTATACAATTTCTGACAGCTTGAACATACAGCAATAAGTTTTTTTCCTTTTCTAATAAAAGTGCCTTTTATTTTCCCAAGGATTGTTGTTTCTATTTCTTTCTTACAGATAGCACATTTCATAGTAAAATATTGTTCTTAGAGTTTAAAAATTTTATTTAATTTCTTAGATGATAATTTTTAAAGTTTAACACAATTACAGATTGATATTCAACATTATTAAAAACTTTAAAAAAATAAAGAAAAATTAAGAAAAGGAAGCAAATAATACCATTATTCTCTTGCAAAAATAAATTTTAACTTTTTCCACGTAACGCCTTCGTAACGTCTTATCTCTAGCCCGTGAATTTCATTAGCAAGCTTTAAGCATTCTTCACCAAAACTATCTGGATAGAATTTTCCATAAATTATTTTTTTAATTCCAGCATTTACTATCATTTTTGCGCATGTAAAGCAAGGATGATGTGTTATGTACAAAGTAGCACCCTCTATGCTAATGCCATCTCTTGCTGCTTGGATTATTGCATTTTGCTCAGCATGAACAGCCCAGCATATCTCCTGTCTTTCTCCGCTTGGAATGTTAAGTTCTCTTCTTAAGCAAGAATTCTTTTCTAAGCATGATAAAAACTTTCTAGGAGCCCCATTATAACCAGATGTTAATTGCCTGTTATCTTTTGCTATAACAGCACCAACCTTTCTACGTAAGCATGTTGATCTTGAAGCCCAATTGTATGCAATATCCATAAATGTTTCTTCAAATGTTGGCCTCCTTTTCTTTTTTAGCACAAATAAATTGTAAGCGTCCACAATCTTAGCAAATAAATGGCTTTTTTCTATATCTGTAAATGTTTTTTCATTCCAAATTAGATAATCCGCTTCTTCCATACAATTTTCAACTTGTTGATGACTTGTTTCTTTAACATTAAAGCCCCTATCAGAATAATCAAGTTTTATAAATTCCTCAAATGTCTTTGGATCTCCAGAGCGGGCTCTATTTTTGATCCTTCTAAATCTTGTCTGAATAGAAGCATCAATACCAATTAAATAAAATTCTTTATAATGCTGTCTTAACACAGAAACCTCGCCTAAATTTCTAATGCCGTCTATTATAATAAAACCTTTAACATTTTTTAGCATTTCAATTGTTTTCTTTGCCCATATTCCAAGGCCATATTTTTGCCTGTATTTGTTGCCAAGCTTTATCAAGGTTTCTCTGCTTTGGTCAAGTTTTAGTTTAGAAGCTTCTTTTCTTATCGCATCAGATAAAGATGCATAAGTATATTTAATTCCAGCAACATCAAAGCAATTCTTAACAGTACCCTTTCCTGATGCTAACGTTCCGGTTAAGCCAAATACAACTTGCATAGAAAAACTAAAAGATTTAAATATTTAAACAATGCTGGATTTTAAAATAAAGTTTCAAGCACAGAAAAATTTAAAATACGATGAAAAGAATAGCTATTGTTAAAAAGGACAAATGTTTCCCTGCTAAATGTCATGCTCTATGCAAAGATTTGTGTCCTGTTAACAGAGCTGGAAAAGATTGTATAAAAGTTGAAAAACACGCCATAATTGACGAGATTCTTTGTAATGGTTGTGGAATCTGCCAGAATAGATGTCCCTTTAACGCTATTGCTATTGTTAATCTGCCTGAAAAGCTGCAAGAACCATTGCATAGATATGGAGAAAATTCTTTTGAGCTTTTTTCTTTGCCAATGGTTAAAAAAAATACAGCTATAGGCATTATTGGCAGGAATGGCATAGGAAAAACAACCGCGCTTAACATTTTAGCAGGCATTATTAAGCCAAATCTTGGTAACTTTAAGAACCCACCAAGTGAAGAAGAAATAATAAGCAAGTATTCAACAAAATGGCTTGGAAAATATTTTGCTAAGCTTTTTAACAAAGAAATTAAAATCTCTTACAAGCCCCAAAGGATAGAATTGCTAAAGGAGCTCTATAATTCTTCTGTAAAAGATCTGCTAGAAAAAGTAAATGAAAGGGACATGCTTGATTACTATATAGAAGCCCTACAACTAAAAGAAATTCTTAATAGAAATGTTAAGGACCTTTCTGGTGGCGAATTGCAAAGGTTGGCAATAGCTGCGTGTCTGCTTAAAAAAGCTGATGTCTATTATTTTGATGAACCAGCTTCCTTTCTTGATATCACATACAGAATAAAAATTGCAAAACTGATAAGAGAACTTGCAAAGGAAAATGTTGCAATAATTATTGTTGAGCATGATTTAGCAACACTAGATTATTTATCTGATGAAATACAAATTGTTTATGGTAAACAAGCTTGTTATGGTATCTTTTCTCAACCCAAATCTGTGAGACGTGGCATTAACGAATATCTTGATGGCTATTTGCCAGATGAAAATATAAGGTTCCGTAACTATGAAATAAGATTTTCAAGAATTGCAAGAGAATTTTTGAAAGAAGAAATTGCTTTTGAGATTCCATGCTTGGAAAAGAGTTTTGATAATTTTAAGCTTGAAGTTACTAAAGGCAAAATTTTCAAGAAAGAGATTTTAACAATTGTAGGCGCTAATGGACTTGGTAAAACAACATTCCTTAACCTGCTTGCTAACAAAATTAAGCCAGACAAGGGTTCTGCTCCAAAGATAAATATTTCCTATAAAGAACAGTCGCTTAAACTTCTTGATGAAACTGTTGAAAGTTATCTAAGAAGCGTTGCAAGAGAGGAATTTTCTTCTGGATGGTATAGGCAAAATATTTTGGAAAAATTAAACATTAGAGAAATTTTAAACAATAACATTAAAAATCTTTCTGGTGGTGAGTTGCAAAAAGTACATATTGCTGCCTGCTTGTCAAGAAATGCAGATCTTTATTTGCTTGATGAGCCTTCTGCGTTTATTGATGTAGAAGATAGACTTGCGGTTGCGGAAGTTATAAGAGATTTTATTCAAAGAAAAGAAAAATCTGCTATTGTTGTTGACCATGACATTCAATTTGTTGATTATATTGCTGATTCTTTACTTGTTTTTGAGGGCATTCCAGGAAAAGAAGGCAAGGTTTATTGGCCCAAAACCAAAGAAGAAGGAATGAATCGCGTACTAAAATTTCTTGATATTACTTACAGACGTGACAAGGATACTGGCAGGCCAAGAATAAACAAGCCAGATTCGCAGCTTGACAAAGAACAAAGAAAACTTGGGAAATATTACTATGCTTAACAAAACCGAAAGATTTATAAATAGTAATTACTTTTTCGTAGTAACAATATAAAATGAAAATAGCCTATGCTACTGATTTGCACGGAGACCTTCCAACACTGGAAACGCTTTGCCAGTTTTTAAATTCCATGCCTGAAGGTATAGAGCTTTTTCTAATAGGTGGAGATTTAATAGGACCGGGTGCTGGACCTTACAAAGATGAACAAAGTAAACAGCTAAAATTCAACAAAGAGAAAGCTGAGAATTACAAAAAATTTTTAGAAGAAATTTATAAAGAAAAAGAAAAATCAGGAAACGCTTCTTTAGAAACTGTTGCTAAAAATCTTGGAAAGTTTGAGGAATATAAAGAATGGATCGAAGATTGTAAAAATGGCTTACAAGCACAATACGAAACTATTGACGAAATATTAGATAAGTATGGATTTGGGTTTAACAACGGTGGAGTGCCACATTACATCATACCAGGAAACTATGACAATCTAAGTTTGATGGAAGAAGAATTCATGAAAGAGCATACCTTACATAAGAAATTTATAGAATATCCAAATGTAAAGCTATTTGGCTTTGGTGGCGCAGATGTTATTCCAATGCACCTTCCTCCAGAACTAACCTTAAGCATCGAAGAGAATATCTTTAATGAAACTCATAAAGAAATTGCTATAGGCGTTGAAAAAGAAAAGCCTATAATAAAAGAATTTTCCGTAAAAGAAATCGTTTCTGACATTTATAAATTTTTATCAAAGCAGCAACTTAGTGATGATAAGCCAAACATAATCTTAACACACATGCCTCCTTATGGTGTTCTCGATTTGGTAAAGGTTAAAAATAAAAAATTTAATGCTGGAAGTATTGGTTTGTGTGCTTATTTATCTAATGTTGCTAAAAGATATACCGTCTTAAATCTTGTTGGTCATGTTCATAAAGCAATTGGCACCCAAAAAATGAAAGAGAATGTTTATGTTTTTAATCCGGGTAATCTTGGTAGAGATGAAAGCGAAGCCTTTGGATTTTTTGGAATAATTTACACTAATAAAAAAGATTTAGAAAGGGTTGAACTTTATCAAATTTTTGACCCAAACAAAAAAACTATAAATCACATCGGAAACTTCTATGCAGAAGAAAAGCCTAGATTTGAAGAAATAAGAAGGACGATTCAGCTTATTACTTTGTAAGTCAAGATTAACTAATATTCTATACCCTTTCTCGCTTTCATAGCCTTTGGATATTTCTTTGGCTTAACAACAGTTACATAATCTGCAATTTTTATAAACTCTTTTGGAGCATATCTACCAGTAAGGTAAACAAACATATCTTTTGGCAAGGATTGTAAAAATTCAAGTACTTCCTTTTTATCAAGAAGTCCAAATTTCGTTGCTATGTTAATCTCGTCAAGAACGAGCAAGAAAGGCTTTTCTTTTTTAGCAACTTTTTTTGCAAATTCCAATGCTTGCTTAGCAAATTTTTTATCTGTTGCAGATGGGTTTTTAAGGTTAACAAGTTTTTTTGTACCAAATTGTTTGAAAATAAAATTCTTTCCAAGCTTTTTTGCTATTCTTGCTTCTCCTGTTGGACGAGCTTTCATGAATTGTATAAAAACAACCTTCTTTCCATGACCAAGAGCCCTTAAGCTCACACCTAATGCTGCTGTTGTTTTTGCTGCTCCGTTTCCTGTAAGCACATGTATTTCGGCCATTTTAAAAGTTGCAAATAACAGCAGGGCATCCTCCAGAGTATTCGGCGTGAGCAACAATATGTTTCTTTTCCTTTCTTAAGCCTAAATACAATACTTGTTTCTTTTTGCTTCCGTATCTGTAAACAGTTATGCCCTTACATTTAAGTTTCCATGCAAGCATAAACACCTTTTCAACATCTTCTATTTTTGCGTTTTTTGGCAGGTTAACTGTTTTGCTAACCGCATTATCTGTGTATTGTTGAAAAGCTGCTTGCATCTTTACATGCCATTCTGGTGGAATGTCTAAAGCGGTAACAAAAAGCTTCTTTACTTTTTCAGGCACTTCTTTGATGTGCTGAATAGAACCTGTTCTGGCAATTTTTTCCATGAGTTTTTTGCTGTAAAAACCATATTCCTTTGCGATCTTCTCAAACAATGGATTGACTTCTATAAGTCTTACACCTTCAAGAATTTCGCGAACATAAGCAACAGCAAACAAAGGTTCTATGCCACTAGTAGTACCTGCTATTATACTTATACTGCCAGTAGGGGCTATTGTGTTAAGGGAAGCATTTCTTATTGCTTTTACTTTGCCACGCCACTTACTCTTTTTGAAATTTGGAAAAGAGCCTTTTTCTTTTGCTATTTCTATACTTGCTTCCACAGAAACTTTATGAATGAATTGTATAAGTTTCCTTGCTAGGTTAAGAGCCTTATTGCTATTATAAGGAATTCCAAGTTGTATTAACATCTCAGCCCAACCCATAACACCAAGGCCAATTTTTCTATTCGCTTTTGTTAGGTGTTCTATTTCTTTTAGCGGAAATTTGTTAACATCTATTACATCATCCAAAAATCTTACCGCAAGTTTTATCACTTCTCTTAACCTTGGCCAGTCTATGCTTTTGTCTTTTACAAATTTACTTAAATTTATGCTCCCAAGATTGCAGCTTTCATAAGGTAGCAAAGGTTGTTCACCACAAGGATTTGTTGATTCTATTTTGCCAATAGCTGGTGTTGGATTGTCTTTGTTAATTCTGTCAAGAAAAATCATTCCAGGATCTCCAGTAAGCCAAGCTGCATGCGCTATAAGTTTGAAAAGTTTTCTTGCATTAAGTTTTCCAATAGCTTTATTTGTTCTTGGATTGATCAAGGCGATTTTTTCATTAGAAAAGACTTTTTTCATGAAGTTATTTGTAACAGCAACAGAAATGTTAAAGTTAGCAAGCTTTCCTTCCTGAGATTTTGATGTTATAAATTTGATAATATCCGGATGTGTTACATCAAGAATCCCCATCATTGCGCCTCTTCTCTTGCCACCTGATTTGATAACTTCTGTAGTTGTGTTAAAGACTTCCATAAAACTTACTGGCCCAGAAGCAACGCCTTTGGTAGAGCGAACAATATCTCCATAAGGTCTTAACTTGCTAAAGCTAAACCCAATACCACCGCCGCTTTGTTCTATTAAGGCTGTTTGCTTAACAGCTGTAAAAATACTATCCAAAGAATCCTCAACAGGCAAAACAAAACAAGCAGAAAGTTGTCCTATGCTTGTACCAGTATTCATGAGTGTGGGTGAATTTGGCAAGAATTCCAAGTTTACCATGATTTCAAAGAATTTTTCTTCATAGTATTTTCTTTTTCTCAAGGGTTCTGCTTTAGCTACTGCTCTAGCAACTCTCCTGAAAAGCTGCCTTGGTGTTTCTATGATATAACCATTTTCATCTCTGAGCAAATATCTTTTCTGCAGAACTTTTAGAGCATTCAATGTCAGCTTTGGTTCTCTTTCTTGGACTATGCCGCGCTTTTCTCTTAACAATCGATGTTTTTCTCTATACAAAATATAAGCCCTTAAAACATCCAGATAATTATCATTAAGCAATACCTCTTCAACTGTATCTTGGATGTCTTCTACTTTTGGTATTGTGGTTTTAAATTTCTTGTAAAGAATTTTTACTACCTTGTTGCTAAGCTCTTCAGCAAGTTCGTAATTTTTATGCCCTGTTGCTTTTAAGGCCTTAAAAATAGCATTTGTTATTTTTTCTTTTTTAAATTCCTCAAGTCTTCCGTCACGCTTAACAACATAAGAAATAATTCCTATCACCTCTTTTTTAATTTGGAATTGCTATTAATAAAGTTTATGTTTTAACGCTTGCGTAAATTATTGGCAAGGCAATAGTTGCGTCGCAATACAATGTAACATGGCTTGCTTTTGGCTTAAGTTTACCCCAAGAGATTCCTTCCTTAAGGGGAGCACCAGAACTTCCTCCTGGTTCTGCTCTATCGGTAGTGATTTGTATACCATAACTCGCACCTTCATGCTTTTCTGAAAACTGGGTTGCTTGTTGAATAAAATTCTTAGGCACACCGCCGCCGATGTAAAAAACACCAACCCTTTTGGCATTCCATACGAGTTCTGAGATTTCTCGCAAATCAAGAAATGTGTCAACGGTTATGATTTTATCTTGGGTTAAGTGTGTCCATACCATTTGCCCGAATCCACAATCAGAAATTGCTGGGCAAAATAGCGGAATTTTTTTTCTTGCACAAGTTGCTACAAATGAATTTTTGTCACGAATATTCTTGCCGACGTGATATAAAAATTCCCTTATGCTAAAAATTTTTCCTTTATAGTTTAAAAAATAATTTTTTAGCTTCATAACAAAATTTTCCAAGTCCTTGTAAACAGAATCTTTCATAAAAACATTAAAAATTCTATCTATACCTTGTTTATTTAGCAAAGAGTCATTAGCATTTTCTGTGCCTATATAATGCCTATGACCAAGTGATTCTATGATGTCATGTGTTATATTTGCTCCTGTTGTTACAAAAACATCAATTAAATTGTCTTTTAACATGTCAGCAATTATGTTACGCATACCAGCAGGAATCATAGCTCCTGCAAGTCCAAAAAATACTCTGCAATCTTTGTCTCCTGTCATGGATTTAAAGATTTCACAAGAAAGCCCAAGTTTTCTTGCACCAAAACCAGCATTAGAAAATTGTTTAGTTAGATCTTTAACTTTAATATCCTTCTTGATTTTTATATGCTTTATAGGATTTAATCTCATTTAACAAAGCCCTTCCCCCTCTTTATGACTTTATAATAAGTTATATCTTTTATTTTAAATTGTTTTATTATATACTTTCTTGCTTTTTCTGCATCAAACTCATTACAAGAAAATAAATCAACAAAAACATAGTTGTTATCAGGAAATGTATGAACGCTAACATGGCTTTCTGCAAGCACTATCAACCCAGTAATTCCAGGTGTGGAAGCCCACTTATCTTTGTAGCGCATTACTAACGGCTTAGAAATAACATGCATGCCAATCAATGGTGGCAATTCTTTTAAAAATTTTTTAA
>CAZCBT010000010.1:0-12819 GCA_964497015.1 Candidatus Woesearchaeota archaeon
GGAGCTTGGAAACAGCCAGAAATGCAAGAACTAAGCATGCAGGCATTTGCTAAGGCTTTAGAAATCTGCAAACAAGAAAAAGTGGATTTTATTTTAATTGCAGGTGACCTATTTGATACTGCTTTGCCTAATGTTGATATTTTAAAAGAGGCTACTAGCTTGTTAAGAAGCGTAAAAGAAGCAGGCATTAGAATCTATTGTATAGCTGGCTCGCATGATTTCTCTGCTACAGGAAAAACATTCCTTGATGTGCTTGAAAATGCTGGATTAATGGTTAATGTAGCAAAAGAAGAAAATGAAAGCTTGAAGATTTTTACAGATCCTGTTGGAGCTAAAATAGCTGGCTGGGTTGGAAAAAAAGGAGGCTTAGAAAAGCATGACTATGAGAGGTTTGATTTTTCACAACTTGAGAAAGAAGACGGCTTCAAGATTTTTATGTTCCATTCTACAATTGACGAACTAAAGCCAAGAGAACTTGAAATGATCAAAGGCTATTCTGTTAATCTTTTGCCAAGGAATTTTAATTATTATGCTGCTGGTCATGTTCATGCAAGAATAGAAAAACATGTTCCTACGCATGGCCTAGTAGTTTACCCAGGACCTTTGATGCCTACTAATTTTCTTGAATTGGAAAAACTTAAGCATGGTGGATTTTATATTGTAGAAATAGAAAACAACATAGTTAAACCAAAATTCGTACCTATAAGTTTGGTTGATGTGAAATCTTATACAATAAATGTTGACGGCTTAACACCTTTAGAAGCGGAAGAGAAAATCCTAACAAGTGTCGAAGATTGGGAAAATAAATTATTGCTTTTAAGAATAGAAGGAGCTATAAATGGAAAGCTTTCGGATATTAATTTAAAAGCTATAGACGAAAAATTTAAGGATGCTTTTTTAATCCTAAAAAATACTTCTAAGCTAACAACAAAAGAAGTTGAAAAGATAGAGGTTAAAGCAGGCACTATAGAGGAAATAGAAAATTCTGTTTTTGAAAATCTTGATGGAGACTCAAAATTGTTAGCAGAAAAACTTTTCCAGATTCTTGATGTGGAAAAAGACGAAGAGGAGAAAAAAGCAAATTTTGAAGAACGTTTGCTCAAAGAAGTTAAGCCTATTATGGAAAACTTGATTGAAAAATAAAAATGCAGCCCATAAAATTTGTTGGAGATAAAGAGGAAATAAACTTGCTTGAAAAGATAGCAGATTATGTTAAAATTAAAACCGCAAACAATAATCCAATTCACAGATATGCTCATGCTGTAAGAGTCACTGGGCTTAGTTTATGGCTTGCAGAAAATTATGAAGTTAGTCATCTCATATTACAAACAGCTGCTTTAATGCATGATATATGGTATTTAAAGGCAGAAAATCATGAAATAGAATCCGCAAAAATTGCAAGAGAATACCTTAGAAAACTTGAAAATTTTCCAAAGCACCTGATTAACAAGGTTTGTAATGCTATAATAGCTCATAGATTTAATAACAGCAGCAGGAAACCAGAAACCATTGAAGAGAAAATATTGTTTGATGCGGACAAACTTGATGTTTTAGGTGCTATAGGTTTAGCAAGATTATTCAAATACAATCCAGAAAAAGAAATTTATTGCATAGAAGACCCATTTGCTAAACACAGAAAACTTGATGAAAATAGCTATGATCTTGATCACATGCTTAAAAAAGCCTTTTCGATAAAAGAAAAATTATTCCTGCCAGAAGCAAAAGAAGAAGCGGAAAATAGAATGGGAATCTTGCACACATATGTAGAAGAATTAAAAAGAGAACTAAGCATGCTTGAAAAATGATAATTAAAAAAATAAAGCTGGAAAATATAAGAAGCTATCTTAACCAAGAAATAGAATTTCCTTTAGGCACGGTATTGCTTGCTGGAAATGTTGGTTCCGGAAAGTCCACAATATTGCTTGCTTTGGATTTTGCTTTGTTTGGCTTGCAGAAAAATCTTGAAGGCGCTTCTTTGTTGAGGAATGGCGAAACACATGGCAAGGTAGAAGTTGTGCTTGACATAGATGGCAAGGAAGTAAAGATTAAGAGAGCACTCCGTAAAGAAGGCCAAAGAATCTTGCAAGATGCTGGAAATATTATTATAGAGAATGAGCTAAAAAATTTAACAGCTACTCAATTAAAGCATGAAATTGTTTCTTTACTTAACTATCCTAGGGATATAGTTAAAAAACATAAACCATTTTTTTATCGTTATACTGTTTATACACCACAAGAAGACATGAAGCATATCTTGCTTGCGGACAAAGAAACAAGATTGGATGTGTTAAGAAAAGTATTTGGTGTGGATAAGTATAAAAGGCTTAAAGAAAATTCAGCAATTATTATTTCTTGGTTAAAGGGCTTAAGAAAGGAATATGAAGGCTTTTCTTCGGATTTAGAAGTTAAAAAACAGGAACTTGCTGGAAAGCAGAAAACACTTAACAATTTAAAAGCGGAAATTAATAAGCTGTTGCCAGAAATTGAAAATATAAAGAATTCTATTTTGGCGGAAAAGAAAAGAGAAAGGGAATTAAAAAATAAAATCGAGAATGTTTCAAAATTAAAGCAAGATCTTACAAAAAAGGAAGCAGAACTTAAATTTTTGGTCCAGAGAAAAGAAAGCCTTGTCAAGGAAATAGACAACTTAGAAAAAGAGATTTCTTCTTTTGAGTTTAAGGATATAAATTTGGAAAAGATAAAAAGTGAAATCGACAAGAAAGAAAAAGAACTTATGAATTTGGAAAAGGAAATAGACGAAGCTAAGAAGGTTGTTGCTGAATATCAGGCCAAGAAAGAAAATTCCCAAGAACTGCTTGACAAAATTTCTAAGCTAGACATATGTCCAACTTGCAAACAAGAGGTAACCGAAGAACATAAGCAGAAGATTAGAGATGTTGAAAATAAAAAGATAGAGAACTTTGAAAATATGATTAAGGAATTTTCAAAAAAGCTTGAAGAAAAACTCTCTGCCAAGGAATCCATAAAAGCTGATATAGAATTGCTAAGGCATGAAGAGAAAGAAGCAAGTATTTACAAAACCAAACTTGAGCTTCTTGAAGAGAAAAAGAAAAGGAACTCTTTGCTTAAGCAAGAGCTTTCAAGCTTAGCACCAAAAATAGAAGATCTTGAAAAAGAAAAATCAAAAATAGAAGATGAGATTCTTTCTTTTGGAGATCTTGAAAAGCAGTATCAAGTTTTGATGTTAAAGATTGAAGAACTCTTGGCTAAAGAAAAAGAATTGCTAACGCAAAAAGCTTCCTTAGAAGGAGAAATTAAAAATATTTCAGCAACAATACTTGAACTTGAAAACGAGATTAAGAGCAAAGAACTTGCAATGAAGAAAGTTGGAAAGATTAAAGAGCTTATTTCCTTTATAGAAAAAGATTTCTCTGCTTTGCTTGATCAAGTAGAAAGAGAAATTATGTTAAAAATACATTACGACTTTGATAGCACATTCCAGAAGTGGTTTTATATGCTAATGGACAACGAGCTTATTAAAGTAAGGCTAGATGAAGAATTTACGCCAATTATAGAGCAAAATGGTTATAATATAGATTACAATTATCTTTCTGGAGGCGAGAGAACAGCTGTGGCATTAGCTTATAGGCTTGCTTTAAATCACGTAATCAACACATTGATGGCAAACATTAAAACACGTGATTTAATAATACTTGATGAACCAACAGATGGTTTTTCTGCTGAGCAAATAGAGAGAATGCGTTATTTGTTGCAAGAGCTTAAAGCAAAGCAAATCATAATAGTAAGCCACGATCCAAAAATAGAAAGTTTTGTTGATAGCATAATAAAGCTAAGAAAAGAAGGTCATGTTACTGTTGTCGAGCAGAGTTGATTTTAAATTCTAAAATAGCATTTTAATAAAATACAAAAATAATACCCCAAGCACAAGAAATGCAAAACTTCTCAAGCTTTTTTTGGTAGAGGTTTCTTTATGCAACTCTGGAATTAGGTCAGAAGAAGCAATATAAATAAACCCCCCTGCTGCAATAGGAATTGTATATGCTGAAAATAATGTAAGCGGCTTGCTAATGAAATATCCAAATATTCCTCCAAGAATCGCTGTTAATGCTGCAATCAAATTAATAACGAGTGCTTTTTTGACCTTAAAACCACTATACACCAAAACACCAAAGTCGCCTATTTCTTGAGGAATTTCGTGCAAGGCAATAGCAATTGTTGTTATCACGCCAAAAGGTATGCTAACTAAAAAACTTGCAGCTATTATAACGCCGTCTGTAAAATTGTGAATAGCATCTCCAATAAGATTCATATAACCAAAAGTATGCACAGGACAGCGTTCTTTGTGGCAGTGCCTCCATTTTAAAAATTTTTCAATTATGAAAAATATCACTATTCCTGCTAAAGGTCCGATACAAGCCCATTCTTTTGCTTGTTTAAAAGACTCCGGAAGTAAATGCAAAAAAGCTCCCCCAAGTAAAGCACCAGCAGAAAAAGCAACAAGGCACATTAAAATCTTATTCAAGGTTTTCTTCCTCAGGCTTAAAAATATGATACCAATTAAAGATATCAAGCTTATTAATAAAGTTGCTATTATTATTGCAGCAAGTAAATACATTATACCCACCCAAAGATAAGTGAAGCTATAAGCAATAAAGCTAGACAAATCATTAACACACCAGCAATCAAATGAAGAAGCTTAATGTATTTTTCTCTCCATTTTGAAGCTTTTTCAACAGTTGTCATGCCTGTAAATACAAGCAAGGTGATAGCGATCATAGGAAGAACAAAAATAAAATTATAAATTAGCAATAAAGGTATTGCTTTCAATCTTGTTGATGCCTTTGCAAGTAAACCAAGAATTACTAAGTATGGCCCTGAAGAACAAGGAAGCAAAAATAAAGAACAAAATAATCCAACAAAAGCTGCTCCAGGAATACTTGTTACACTAGAAATAAGCTTCTTTAGAGGAGCTCTCCAACGAAGTGGAATTTCTACTGCCAAAACACCAGGTTTATATGCAAAATAGTCCTTTATGCTTAATACACCAACAACAAGAGCAATAACAATAACAACATAATAAAATACACGAGCTATTCCTGTTGCCTGGATAGCTGAATAAATACCTAAACCCATTAAGAAATAAGAAACATAAATAGCAACTGTAAACGCTAATCCAGCTCCAAGAACTCTTAAGCGTTTTCCAGCAAGGATGATTGTGCTTAGCAATATTAATTGTACAGCTAAGGTACAGGGATTTATGCTGTCAACAGCTGCAGCTCCTACTAATGCAGACCATGTCAATTGTTCTATGCCGAGCATTTTATCTTTGCTTTCTTGTTAATTTTTTCACACCAAAGATTAAAAATAAAATTGACCCTATCACAATAGCAACAAGTACAGCAAATATACCAATCCCGAATTTATTTGGTGAAAATTTTGTATAATCTGTAATTGCAACAGAAACATTGTTCTCGGATGATTCTTGTTTAACATAGCTGGCTGGTGAAGGACAACCATTAGTTATGCATTCTTTAACTATATTTTCTAGTTCTATTTCTCTTTGCTTACTATAACCAACCAAAACATGCTTGCCTATAAACACTGTAGGCACACCTTGAACAGCAGTACCATAGTTTTTAGCTATTTTTTGAAAAAGTTCCCTATTTGATTGGTCAAAATAAACTTCAAGTTTTTTGACTTCAAGCTCTGGATATTTTTGTTGTAAACTATCCAAAAAAGGCTCCATATGGGCACAATGCGGACATCCTTGGCCGTAGAAGAAATAAAGCTCAACTTTTGAAGCGCTTACTAATGAAATACAAAACAAAACAAATAATATAAAAACTAAAACTTTTCTCATTTTTTTAAATTCTAAAATTTTTGATTTTTAAAGATTTCGGAGTAGTTTCCCGAAACATTTATATACTCAATATCACTTTGTGGTAGTAAATAAAATGGGAATCGCTTCCGTAAAAAAATCTGTTTGGAAAAAGTTAATTTATCCATTAATACTAGCTTTAGCTACGTCTGTTGCTTGTCTTGACAAAGATAAACTAGAAAGAAAAGCCTTAGAATCTCTTACAGAAAAAACAAACAAGCAATTACATTTTTGTGTTACTAAAGAAGATTTATCATATTGTAAAAGAGCAGAACTTTATAAAAATCTTGCATTTAAAATTTTAAAGATTGATAAAAAAGACATAAAAAATGCATCTGTAAAAGGTGTAGAATCTTTTTACTATTTTAAATTTTTATATCTTGATCAACTTGAAAAGATAGAAATTTTTAACCAGAAAAAATTTTCAGACCTTAAAAATCTAGAAACTAGTGTTATGGAAATCTTCAACGAACTTGATTCATATTGTAAATTTATTGTTGGATTTGTACCAGAATATCCTCCAGTGAAAGATGATACAAAAGTAAAATTCCCCCCACCATATTTTAATGGTGCATTAGAAGGACTAGAAATTTGCAATCTTGGTTGGAATATTATTATGATGAATACCATATCAAAAGCTGAAGATTTAATGGACGATAATATAAAAAATAAGAATTATGAAGCATGCTTACAGTATTTAGACACGATAGAAGATATATTCTATAAATATAAAGATTTTTACAGCCAATATCTAACTGAGAACATTATTCACTATAGGGGTTTAGATACTATAACTATTGAAAATTGTCCAAAACCAAATACACCCATTGGATGTAGAATTACTTTTGAAAGACACCATGACGATCTTGTTAAATTCCACAAAGAGTTGATACCTTCTCATTTTGAAATATTAACAATCAATTATGTAATAAAAAATGGCTTGAGAATGATAGATGCTAGTGCAGCTGAAAATCCAAATATAGCAAAACAGGCTTTAGAAAAATCAAAAAAAGCATATTTTGTACTTGAGAAAATCTTACCAGAATTTGTAAGAGAAATAAACGAAATAAAAGTTTATGACCCAGATGAATTTTTAGCAGAAGATATATTTAATAAGAAAGACTTTAATGTAGAAAAATACCTAAAGGAAATAAGTTTCCAAATAAGAGTTAAAGAAAGGGCATTTGAAATGTACGAACACTTAAGATAAAATTTAACGCGCTTCTTCCACCCAGACCTTTCTTTCTTTATCCCATTTCAAAGAATACTCACCAACAGCAACTCCGCGTAGTTTCTCAATAATAGGTATTGGCTCTCCAGTTAGGTATGCGTCTACTAATAATTTTCTATCAGCAGGATTTTTGAGATCTTTTTTCACACCAAATTTTTTTAATTTTTCAACCATATCTTCGATAATTGTATAATCGGTTTTGATTCCAAGTACGCTTAATTCTTCTTTGGTAAGGAGATTTACGACCATCAAATCTGGATTTTTTTTGTATGCAGAAACCCTATATTCATCTGTGTCAAATCCCCGTGGTGTCTTTCCAAAACACCCTAACAGATCTTTGTTGTCCCTAAGCACATCTAAAAATTCATCATCTCCACATAAACCTAATGCAAATCTTCCATCTTTTAAAATATACGGCACACCTTTTTTGTAATCACCCCATTTATTTGTTTCACTAGTTTCTATAGGTTTTAAGTATTTATAACGGATTTGCCAAGCATCCACCCCAATCTCTTCCTTAAGTTCAGAATCTTCATCATATATTAAATTTATTTTGATTTCATTGCCATTAATCCATAATGATTTTTTGAAATGTCCTTTAACTTCTACAGACCCAAATGATTCTGAGGCATAAATAATTTCGCACCCATTTTCATAAGTAGCATATCCAGTAACCTTGCCCACACCAGGACAATAGCTTAACAGATTTCCTCTTTCTTGTTGAAGTAGTGCATAATCCTTATATACATTTATAAGGCTCACACACCCCACCTGTTCATCGCTGTAAATTCCTTTTGAAGAAAATTTATTAACAGCATTGCAATTTTCAGAGATTATTTCTCCATCTAAGTATTCTAACACATTTTCAGAAATCCTTCCGCTGCCACTAATTTTCAATGAGAAATGATCCTCATTCTCCATTTCAATCCAATTATTTCCAGGAAGAAAATCTACTTCTAAATTTTTAGCATCAAAAACAAATTCATTTTTATTTGCGACAACCCAATTTTCATAATCTCCAGTGTAATCTATGCTACTTGTCAAAAACAATGGACTTTCATCATTGTTGGTTATCACAAATCCTAAATTTGTATCTTTAACAGTAGTGCCCTTGTAAATTTCTAAACCAGTTCCTGTCCATGTTACATAGCCATCTCCAGAAATAATATACTTCTCTGGAATAGTTTCCTTTTCACCCATAACCCTTGAAAGAGAGAACTCTAATTCTTTTTCTCCTTGGGGGTACATTGTAATTTTTCCATCTTTATAAACAACCCTGGTATTTGGTGGAACTTCCACTTTCTTGTCGTTAAAAACAAATGTGCTTCCCTTTTCATTAGTTGTTAAATCTGCTTCTAAAATATTTCCACTTTGATCCATTTTTATATAAGCATTTGTTTTCTCATCTTTTGGTTTTATATTCTTAAATTCGTGTTTTATAGTTTTTTCACCAATTTTTGTTTCTATTGAAATACCTCCGGAAGGGTCTGTTACCTCATAGGTAGAAACTTTAGACTCTTCATCATAACTAAATTGTACATTATCCCCACATACTTGCTTTGTTTCAATTTTTGTTTTTAAACATCCAGAGATTGAGCCGTCTTCGTTGTTGACGCTTATCTCTGTTGCTATACCTGCTACTGCATCAGTATAAGATTTTACTTGATTATAAGTAGCCACAGCCTTTTGCACTTCTGGTGGCAATTGTGAAAATGCTTCTCCAACAATTTTCCCGGTGATCTGAGAAGTTGCACAATCTACAACGTCAATTGCACATTGAGCTTGTGTAAGTAAATTTCCTAGCTCTGCTGGCATTTGAAGACCAACCATATTTCCGATCATCATGATTGTAGAAAAAGAAATTGCATAAGTGTAACTAATTGTGCATAAGATTAAAAGTGTGATGATCAATGCTTGTATCTTTTTCATTTTCCTACATACACATAATAAGGCTGTTCACCTTCAGTTCTTGATTTTGCGAGGATGATATAAATTTTGTGTTTGTTTTGCGAAGCAGATTGGACAATGAGGTCATTTTTAGAGGCATACTCACCAATGCAACTCACGCACACAGGATCTTTTAAGATCTCCGATATTAAATTTGGGAGAATAGAATTTAGTTCACCAAGCCTTGTATGGACATTTATAGTAAATTTATTTATTTCTTCTTTCACATCTCCCTTTTCAAACGAAATTGGCCAGTCTATTTCTACAAATACTCTAGTTGGCTCTATTTTTGTCTTTACATCTGGTGTGCCATAACTAACCTTTATACCACTAGCAGAAGTGTTAACAACGCATTGTTTTTGGAGATTATTTTTTATGTGATCAGAAATCTGTGCTTGCCAGTCCTCTATAGTTCCTATTTCATTTGTTGTATAAAGTGTTACGTTTATCCAATTGAACTCTATTTTACTTTTCTGACAATCAAAACAAAAACCAGTATATCCAAAATTCATTACAGTGTTAAAAGCAAACTCTTCTATGCATTTTTTAATATTTTCAGCAAAAGGTTTAAATTCTTCAGAAATATGGATCTCTACTTCTTCTTCAACAATCTTTTTTTCAAAAAGCCCAAATCTAAATGAAAGCACCAATGCTATAATGATCAATAAAACAACACCAACAATAATAAAGGCAGTAACTTGGGCTTTTTTAGGCATATAAAAAGACTATTTATTTTTAATTTATAAAGTTTTTTAATTAGATTATCTTTTCAGTTTTTCTCAATACCTAAAAGTTTACTATGATAATTCACATCTCCAGGACCAATCAAGCTCAACCTCATTTTTTAATTTTTATAAATAGCAAATGAAGCATATTTAAAATTTACTATAGAAATCTTTAAGTAAATACAGCCCTTAATAAAAAGATGAAAGTTTACTTCGCTGCGCCATTGTTTAATCAATTGGAAACAAAGTACAATTCTAAAGTAGCAGAACTTCTTGAGGAAAAAGGCTATAAAGTAATACTCCCTCAAAGAGACGGCTTTGAATTTCAAGATCTGTCACAAACTTTTAAAAAGTATTTGAAAAAAGAATTGGTCGAAAATGCTGTTCAGGATGTGATTTATTTACTCGACATTGGAAAATTCTTGTTCTCTTCTGATATTGTAGTCGCTTTGCTAAACGAACCAATTGATCCTGGTGTTATTGTTGAAATTTGCTACGCAAGAATTATGGAAAAATATGTCATAGGATTAAGAAGCGATATTAGGCAGCCATTTGGAAATTACCATTCAAGATTTGGAGGGATGCATTTCTTTCCTGGATTTCAGTGTAACTATTTCATACAATACCCAACGAACTGGAATTATGGACTAGAAGAGTTAGTTAAGGAAATCGACAACCATATAAGATTATTTAAAATAAGACATAGTAAGAAAAATAAGAAAAATTTACCAAAAGAGATTAAATATATTGTTGATCTAGCTGAAAAGATATTCCCTGAAGGTATAGATATGAAATCTGAAAAAGGGCTAAAGGTTATTGCCCAACAATATACTAAATATACTAAAGAACTTGAAAATATTGTGTTGGTAGATAGAATTGAAGCATAATTATACATTTTTCCAAAACCGAAAAGTTTATAAATAAGTTATGAATAATTATTCATATTAAATAATGAATAAATATCCAAAATAAAAAAGGAGGTGAATAAAAAATGCCATGGGGTGATGGAACTGGACCTTGGTGGATTCAAGGTACTGGCGTATATTGGCCTTGTTTAAGGTTTGGAAGATTTTGGAGATTTGGTAGAGGGGCTTTCGGCAGAGGATTTTGGAGATGGAATTTGCTAAATCAACAAGCACCAGCAACACCAGTGTTTCCAGCAATAACACCAACAACAGAGATTACCAAAGAAGAAGAAAAATCCTTGCTTAAAGAAGAGCTTAAGAACATACAAGAAGAAATAAAAATATTACAAGAAGAGACGAAAGAGATCAAAAAAAGGCTTAAAGAACTTGGAGAGAGCTAATAAAGCAGAAACTAAACAGAAAAGTTATAAAAACTTAAATTGGCAAATGGAGATTAAAAAGAAAGAACAAAATAAATTTAAAGAATTTAAACAAGCATTGTTTCAAGCAGCCAGAGGCCTCTGGAATGCGTCTCCGCTAATCATAGGAACAATCTTGCTGGTTAGTTTAATAAGTACATTAATTCCAAAAGTCTGGTACTCTAAGATCTTTACAGGAAATTCATTTATTGACTCTTTCCTAGGAAGTCTTGCTGGAAGTGTCTCAGCAGGATCTCCAATAATTAGTTATATTATTGCTGGTGAACTATCGAAGCAAGGTGTTGGTTTAGTGGCGATTACAGCTTTCATAGTTGCTTGGGTTACTGTTGGTGTAGTGCAGCTACCTGCCGAGTCCGCAATTCTTGGAAAGAAATTTGCTATCACAAGAAATTTGTTAAGCTTTTTGTTTTCGATAATCATCGCGATTGTGCTTGTTAGCATCTTGAATATAATTTAAAATGAGAAAGGCGTGGTGGTTCACAATAGGGGTAGGAATTGTTTACTTAGTTATATTTATCATAAATTCCAATACCTTTATAAAATCATTGAAATTTTTATTAAGCTTGCTTGCAAAGATTGTGCCAATATTTTTTCTGGTTTTTATTTTAATGGCGATTGTTAATTTCTTTATCAAACCGCAAAAGCTTAAACAATTTTTTGAGAAGAAAAAGAAGCTTAAATGGGTTCTAACAATTTTACTTGGAATTTTGTCTACAGGACCTATTTATATGTGGTATCCATTGTTAGCGGATTTGAAAGAAAAGGGAATGGGTTATGGATTAATGGCTTGCTTCCTTTACAATAGAGCAATAAAAATTCCCTTGTTGCCATTAATGTTTTTATATTTTAGTTGGAGATATATTGTGCTATTACTTTTGTTAATGATAATTGTCTCTGTTTTTCAAGGAATTTTAGTAGATAAAATTATGGAGGTGGTAAAATGAAAGTTGCTATTGCTGCTGATGGAAAAGATGAAAACGCTATGATAAGTGAAAGAGCTGCAAGAGCGCCTTATATTTTAATTTTTGAAGACAAGAAATTGATAAAAGCTATTAGAAATCCTTTTGCATTCGGAGGCGGTGGTGCTGGGTTTAGTGTTGCATACATGCTTGCTAATGAAAAAATTGATCTTTTTATTGCTGGAAGAATAGGTCCAAATATGGCAATTGCATTCAAAGAAAAATCTATAGCCATGAAAACCTTCCCAGGAAAAACTGTAAAACAAGTATTGGAAAGTTTATAAAATGCCGAGGCCAAGATTATGCAGAAGAATATTTTTCCAACCAGGGATAAGATATTTTAAACCAGCTGGTGTAAGGCTCCTGGCCATGCAAGAAAATGTTGTAACGCTTGATGAACTAGAAGCAATAAGATTAAAGGACTTGCTTGGCCTTGATCAGGAAGAAGCAGCTAAAAAGATGAAAATCTCTCAGCCAACATTTCATAGGCTTATTTGTTCAGCAAGAAAAAAAATTGCAGATGCTCTTGTTAATGGTAAAGCAATTCGCATAGAAGGAGGTGTATATGAAATGGTAGCTCCAAGACGGGGTAGAGGAATAGGAGCAGGAATGGGCAGAGGCAGAAGAGGTTTCGGCAGGCCTGCTATAACATGTATGTGCCCTGCTTGTGGATATAGAGAAACAAAACAACTGGGCATTCCTTGTTCGAGCTTGCGCTGTCCTAAATGTGGCACGCCTATGGTAAGAGGGGA
>CAZCBT010000011.1:0-12595 GCA_964497015.1 Candidatus Woesearchaeota archaeon
AATATTAAATGGCTTCTTACAAACAACACCAAGTTCGTCGTTTGTAATGTCAAGTTTGATAAGTTCCACGTTAGCAAGTTCTGCATAGTGTTCTATATCCTTCCTTATATCTTCCCTACAATTTTTTGCTATGTAAACCTTTTCCAGATTTCCGATTTTGAGTAATTTCAAAGTTCTTTTCGCACCCATAACTGGCTTTTTCTTCCTTAAATCAGTTCTCAGTTGTGTTACTGTCATTTTTCTGTGTTTCTTTGCTTGGGGATTTGCTATTTAAAGATTTCGTGCCCTCTATCTTAACAACCAGCCCAGGCAAACCCGTACCAACTGGAACTGGCTGATTGAGCATAACATTCTCTACAACACTTGTAAGTGAATCTTTTTCACCTTTTATAGTTGCTTGTATAAGGTAGTGTAATGGGGTCTCAAAACTTGCTTTTGCCAAAACACTTTCTTTTGTTTTTGTAATTCCAGTTCTTGTTACACCCCTAATTTTTCCTGTTCTTGTCATCGCATCTGCAATAAACATAATATGCCTCATATCTATATCTAACCCCTGCTCTTTAATAACTTTCAACGCTTCATCTATTATTGCCTGCCTTGCTGCTTCTATTCCAAGAACTTTTGCGATTTCTGAAATATTATTAGTTCTTACTCTTTTAGCGTCTACTTCCTCCATGTTCAGGACATCCTTCAAATTAGAACCAGCACAGAAGATTACATATTCCTCATGGACTTTCATAGGCAAAACCTGTGTAACGCCTTTGACACCATGAATATAAGTCTCTTTGCATTTTTCTTTTAGCTTATACAAATCAGTAACTTTAAACTCCTCTTCTTTAGAAAGTTTTAGTGAAAGAATAATTTTATCACCTGCCTGTTCTATCTCAACATTTTTTAGCTCCTCTTTCAATTTTTCTACAACTACTTTTGGTGAAATTTCTATATTCTTTAAAATATTTCTATTTAGTTTAGTGATAACAGAAAGATTTGCAAAATCCAAACTGAACTCGGAAACAATATCCTTAAGCGTATAACCCCTTAATTTTGCAGCAATTTCTTTAACTTTAGCAGGAGTGGAATATTTTTTCTTGAGATAAACCTCCATAAGGGGTGTACTCGCTTCCTTTCTCGCATCGAGAATTTCTATAAGCCTTGGCAAACCAGCAGTAATATTCATCTCCGATACACCTGCAAAGTGGAAGACATTTAAGGTCATTTGTGTAGCTGGTTCTCCAAATGATTCTGCAGTAACAATACCAATTGCTTCACCAGGCTCGATTTTTGAATTTTCATATTCTTGGTAAATTCTTTCAAGAGCTCTTTTAAGCTTGCTGCCTTCTAGCTTATATTTTTTAGTAAGTTCTTTTGCCTTTTCCAAGATAGGTAAAGGAAGTTTTCCTTCATATTCTTTAAATATTTCGGAGCTCATATTGTTGCCTCCTCTTTTATAATACGTTCAACATCAATAGTTCCTCCATAACTCTTAGCAACATCAATCCCATCTTCGCCGTAGCTAAATTGTACAACATTTCTGCTTGCATCTCTTACAGTGTTATCATACTCTACTCTCAAATCTTGTAAAGCATTTGCAAGTCTTCTGTATAAATAACCAGATTTTGGTGTTCTTAAAGCTACATCCATAAGGCTATCTCTACCAGTCATTACATGGAAGAAATATTCGTATGGCTTTAAACCTTCCCTATAAGCAGATCTTACCCAGCCCTTAGCCTTGGGGCTTAAGTCGTGCTCCTTGAACATAGGCAAGTTTCTTGTTCTGAAACCTTTTTCTATTCTTTTATTAGCAAAAGCTTGCTGCCCTACACAACCAGCCATTTGTGAAAAGTTCAACGCTCCACCCTTGGATCCAGATAAAGCCATAATCATCATATGTGATGTTTTCTTTGCATATTTAATAATTAAATTACCAATTTCGTTTCTTGCATTGTTTAAGATTTCCAATATTTTGGCTTCCACTGTTTCTTCAAGTGTTCTTCCGTGCATTGGTGTCAGTTCACCGGATTCGTATTGTTTAATAATCCTTTTTGCTTTGGATTCAGCTTCGTTAATAATCTCATTTATTTTCTCTTTTGCATTTGCAGGAATGTCTAAGTCGGAAATTGTTGCTGTAAAGCCATAGTTAAGCATCACAGCATTTCCAAGTCTAAACATCTTTCCTAGCAAATCCAAGCCCATATCTTCCTTGTATTTAGAATAAATCGCCCTTATCAATGCTCCATTTTCGTCACCAACGCTGTTTTTGTCAATAATACCCTCAATAAGTTTACCTTTTTTGATTATTACATCACTTCCGTCTTTTGCCTTACCAACAAAATCAAAATCATCTGGCAACAAAGCTGAAAATACTTCTTTACCAGAAACATTTTGTTTGAATTTTTTAAATTTCTCAGGCTCAAAAATTCCTGCAGAAACAAGTAACTGGATGGCTTCTCTCTTTGTAAATTTGAGTTCTTTTGTTAACAAGTATAACCCAGCAACAGCATCCTCAATGCAGCCAATAATATTAGTTCCGTTCTTTGGAGTGATAATTTGCTTTTGAACCTGCATTATTGTTTCAGCTTCTGCTATTGCTTCTTCTGTTTGAGGTATGTGCAAATTCATTTCGTCACCATCAAAATCTGCATTATAAGGCTTACAAACAGCAGGATTCAAGCGGAAAGAGTTTCCTGGTAAGACTCTTATTTTATGACACATTATGTTCATTCTATGCAAGCTTGGTTGTCTGTTAAATATGGAAACGTCACCATCAAGCAAATGCCTCTCAACCACATAACCTTCATCAAGTTCTTCAAGAATCTGTTGCTTTGTTTCTTCGGTTATTTGCTTTTTCACACCATTTGGTTTGACTATGTAATTTGCTCCAGGATATTTCTTTGGACCATTTTCAACGAATTTTTTAAGCCATTCTTTGTTCCAAGAGGTAACTGTTTCCGGCACAGTCAAAGTCATTGCTACGCTTAACGGAATTCCAACTTCATTAAACTGGATCTTTGGGTCTGGGCTTACAACTGTTCTTGCAGCATAGTTCACTCTTTTTCCAGCAAGATTGTAACGGAATCTTCCCTCTTTGCTCTTTATTCTAGCTGTCAAAGAATTTAAAGGATGTCCGCTTCTATGTCTTGCAGGAGGGATTTGTGGTATTGAATTGTCAAAGTATGTTGTTACATGGTATTGCAACAATTCCCAAAGGTCCTCAATAATAACCTCTGGTGCTCCTGCATTTATGTTTTCAAATAATCTTTGATTTATCCTTACTATGTCACTAAGCTTATGCGTTAGATCGTCTTCACTTCTTTCTCCTGTTTCAAGAGTTATACTAGGCCTAACAGTTACTGGTGGAACTGGCAGCACAGTCAAAACAAGCCATTCTGGCCTAACAAATTCCGGATTCAACCCAAGAAGCTCAGCATCTTCGTTTGTTATTTTTTCCAATCTCGCCCTTATTTCAATCGGATCTAATTTTTGTGAACTCTCTATAAAGGTTAAAGGCTTCTCAAGTTTTATATTGTATTGCTTCGCCCCACAATATGGGCACTTCTTAGCTGTTCTTAATGATTTTTTGAACTCTTCTGTTACGACTGATAAAGCTTGCTGACGTCCTTCTTTTTTAATTCTATCTCTTAACTCGATAAACTTTTTAATTTTTGATTCATCAGCAACAATCCTCCCACATTCCCTACAAGTACATCTCAATAAATTATAGATAACATCGACATATTTGATATGTATTACAGGCCTTGCAAGTTCTATATAGCCAAAATGTCCTAAGCATTCCTTAAGCCTTCCACCACATGTCTTGCACCTTAACCCAGGATCTATAACCCCCATCCTTACGTCCATAAGTCCGCCATCTACAGGATAGCCCTCTTTATCATAAAGCTCAGGAGTAACAACTTTCGTAGCAGCCATCTTCTTAATTAAACTAGGACTAAGTACACCAAAGTATATTGCGCCAACCTTTTTGAATATTGGATCTTGCATTTTTAGTATTTATTTTTCAATTTCAATTTTGGGAACATGCATAATGCTTTCAGCTCGTCAATGAGCAACTTGAAAGCATATGAAAGCTCTATTGGGTATATATCAACATTTGCCCCACATTTTGGGCAAACCTTTTTATTATGAAAATAGTCATACATAGCAATCATCCCACAATTGTTGCAAACATACACTATTTGCTTATCCGAGTCGAATCTTTCTTTAAGCAATAGAGAACAACCATGCGCAACAAAGCAATCCTTCTCCATCTCTCCCAATCTTAAGCCCCCACCTCTTGCTCTACCTTCTATTGGCTGCCTTGTTAGAAGCTGCACTTTACCAGTAGCTCTAGCATGGAGTTTATTGGCAACCATGTGGCGGAGCTTCATATAGTAAATACTACCAACAAATATCTTTGCTTTGTAAATTTCACCTGTTATTGGATTATACATGGTTTCTGTTCCGTCTTCTTTAAAGCCTAATTCAAGCAGTTCTTTTTTTATTTCCTCCTCAGGCTTAGGATCAAAAGTCGTGCCGTCAATAAATTCAGCGGAAGCTGCACCAAGTTTTCCTGCAAGCATTTCTAACAAATGTGAGATTGTCATTCTACTTGGGATGCCATGAGGAGAAAATATTATATCTGGCTTAATTCCACTTGCGGTAAATGGAACATCTTCCTCAGGAACTATCAACCCAATAACACCTTTCTGACCATGCTTTGAAGCAAATTTATCCCCAAGTTCTGGAATTCTTTCTTCTCTAACCCTAATTTGAACAAATTTATTACCTTCGCCGTTTTCGGTAACAACAACAAAATCTACAATACCTCTTTCGCCATGTTTAATAGCCACAGAATTTTCCCGCCTGATATTTGCAGCTATACTAAATTCTTCTAGTTCCCCTAAGAATCTTGGTGGACTTACTCTACCAATTACAACATCTCCTTCGTCAACTCTTGCTTCTGGAAATATCATTCCATCTTCTTCAAGCAATCTGTAATCGTGCTCACTTCTATAGCCTTTAACCTCTTTTTCTGGGATGCATATTTCATCTTTTAAACCACCCGAGTAGCGAAGCTCCTCTGCCGTATAAGGCCTAAAAAAAGTAGATCTTGCAAAACCTCTTTCAATAGAACCCTTGTTAACGATTATGGCATCTTGCATATTATAACCTTCATAGCTTAGCATAGCAATAATAACATTCTGACCAGCAGGATAATCCTTTGTTGGAAATATGTCAGCAGTAAAACTCTTAACAATAGGCACCTGTGGATAGTGTAGTACATTAACATCTGTATCCATTCTCAACAAGAAATTCGTAGCATACAAACCCAAAGCCTGCTTTTGAATTTTACTACCCCTAATTAATCTCGACGATGATCCGTAATTAGAATAAGGCACTAAAGATGTACAAATGCCAAGCATTGTTATAGGGCTTATCTCAAGATGCGTATGTTCTGGTGTTAACTCATCTTCTGACATGGCGATATAAGCATTTTCTTCTTCAGCAGCATCAAGATATTCTATTATTCCTTGCTTTACCAAGTCGTCCCATTTTAGTTCTTTACCAAGCTTTTCTATGTGCTCTTCTGTAAGTTTTGGTTTACCATTTTCTACAATTATCAACGGCCTTCTGGCTCTGCCCTTGGAGATTTCTATTTTAACTTCATTAAACTCTTTATCATAAAAAACATTCATAGAAGCAGGCAAGTTACCTTTTCTTCTTTCTTGCCTAAGTTTCTTTACAAATTCTTTAGGATTGTCAACTTCCCCTACATATATATCATTTATATATACATCCACCATTTTTACATCACTTTTAAACCCAAAGGCTCAAGCAATTTTTTCAATTTTTCAGCATCATATCTTTCCTGATTTATGCTACATAATAACGCAAGATTTTTCCTAAGGCCAATTGGAGGACCTTCCGGAGTTTCTACAGGGCATAGTAAACCAAAATGCGTTCCATGCAAGGCTCTTGCTTCAAAGTTTTCTTGTTCAGATTCAAGCAACGAAACAACTCTTTGCAAATGTGAGAGTGTTGCAAGAGCATTTGTTCTATCTATGTTCTGGGAAACACCTTTCCTACCACCAACCCATATTCCTGTAGACATCGCACTTAATATCCTTGAAGTAAGCAGCTCATTTCTTATAACAATCTTAAAGGAATGGTATTTGCCTCTCTTGACCAACCTTTGGAAATTATAAAGTATGTCCTGAATTAGCATCCTTAAATTAATTCTAAACAAATCGCTAAGCAAGTCTCCACTTAACTTTAAACGCTTATTCATGAAGTGATCTTTATCTTCTTGCTCCTTACCATCTTCAGTTATCATTAAAAACTTCTTAATAAGCTTACACAATACATAAGCCTTTAGCAACCTTGATTTTTCATCCATGCCTATATGCGGAAGCAGATACTTGTCAAGCTGTTCTCTCGTTCTTGTAATCCTCTCCTCGCTTGTTTGTACAAATCCACCCTTTTTAGCAAGAAATTCCAAAGCTTCTTTTTCATGTTTTAAATCAGCACACTCCATTAAGTTTATTAGTATAGTATCGTAATTTTTTTCTTTGGAAATAAAATTTGAAATTTCCTCATCACTTATTAAACCAAGCGCCTTTATGACAGCAACTACTGGAATTCTTCTAAACCTAGTAAAGGAAGCATAAATAATTCCATCTTTCATTAATTCAAGCATTATTGGCACTCTATAACCAGATCTCTCCGAATAAAGCCTTGCGGAATAAAGCACTGGCCCAGATCCCTTTTCAACAAAAAGTTTATTGGAAACAAGATCTTCTATAATTACAAGAACTCTCTCATTGCCGTTTAGAATAAAATAACCACCAAAATCATTAGGATCTTCGCCATGCTTGATCAGCTCATCTTTGCTTAACCCATGCAAGTGACAATACTTTGACCTTACCATTACAGGGATCTTGCAAAGTTCTGTTGTAAATGTTTCCCTTACTACACCATCAGCATAAACGGAAACATCAACATTAACCTTTGCTGCATATGTTAGCCCACGCAATCTCGCTTCCATAGGGAATACCTTTCTTTTAGAACCATCTGCTTCAACAATTTCTGGCTTTTCTATGCTAATTTTTCCAAGTTTTATTCTAAAACTTTCAACTTCACTTGGTACTATAGTAGGAACAATCTCAGAAATCTCATTTATGATATCCTGTATTCCATGATCCATAAAGTTGTTAAAGGACTCTATGTTTGATTGAACAAAAGATTTCTCCTTAAAGTACTCGCCTATTAATTTTTTGTAGTATTTAACCATGGACAACCACCCTATAATAAATTGATTCTTTTGCGGTAGGGCTTTTCCTTATTATCTTTATAATATCACCCGGTTTTGCGTCAAGCTTTTTTGCCATAGGATCGCTTGCAAGAATCATTGGCAATTGCCTAAGTGAGATGTTAAGTTCATTAAGCAACTTGTTTTTTTCCTCTTCTGTTAATTTAATATGTTTAGGAACAAGTTCGTGTTCTTCTATGTTGAAATTCTTTTCCTCATTCATTTTAAGCTGATGATACAGCACCATAAGCGGGCCGGGAGGGATTTGAACCCTCGACCACTTGGTTTCTCTCAGTTGGTAAAAGCTTCACTGGATTGTTAAGCATTTTCTCAAGTGCTCTACCAAGCTGAGCTACCGGCCCAACCGCCCTGGCCGGGATTTGAACCCGGGTTATGGCCTTACCGCTCATTTTTTCCTATCGACAGGGCCATGTGCTAGGCCGCTACACTACCAGGGCATAGTGCTTTCTTTAACAATAAAATTTTTAAAACTTTTGGAAAGTACCAAGAGTTTTAGCTCTAACATTTTCAGAAAGCACTATGCAATTAAAATGCTTAATCACTCATTTATAAATTTTTTGGTATTTGTTTTAGTTCTTTTAAAAAATTTTTCTGCCATGTTTTAAATTCTTTAAAATTCATTCCCAACCATTCCGATCTTTTAGCATCAAATCCTCTAATAATATCTAATAAATTTTTGGCATAATGTTCAACTTTGTATTTTTTTAAGATAGAAAAATACTTTTTAATATCAAATGGTGCTTTGATAATAAGTGCTAATATATCAATCACATCTTTTTCTCCTTTAACAGATTCTTTTCTTGAAATCTGTGCAGATTGCTTTATAATAACCAAAAATTCTGGTTCAAGAACTTCGAATCCGCTTACCTTTTTTGTGTGCTTCATCAATTCTTCAACAGGGATAATAAATCTTGAAAAATAAGGCACATAAATATCAATATCAAACTTATCAAATTTGATTTGATATTTCTTAATGGATTCGTTTTTCTCCACGCAGTAATGTTTTTTAAAATAGTCAAGAGTTTTTAAATCTACAATTATATCTATATCTTTAGATTTGTGCATTCCAGTCCAGAGGTAAACAGCCCATCCTCCAATCACAATAAATTTCTTGATCTCTTTCTTTAAAGCAATTAACTTTTCCCAACTTGCTTTCGTTAGTAACTCTGGCCAAAATTCTTTCATAGTATCTTTCCCTCCAAGGCTTTGATAAATTCTTTAGCATACCATTCTTTAATGTTCCAAAGATCTACGAATATTTGACTTAATGGAGCAATATTTTGCTGAGAAATTTCCAATAATCTTTTATCTGGTTTCAAAACATATAAATTAGCAGGTCCTTTTTTTAATGGAAACCTTTTTTTAATTTCTTCTATGTTTTCGGCATAAACATATACTTCCGAATAATCTGCAGGAACGTCTTCAAATTTAAATTTATAAGCAGAGAATGCTGTATACACAATTCTTGCAGGCATGTTTTTTTCTATTTCGCTAACTTCCTTTGGCACAAATGTTCTGTAAACAATATCTTTCTGAAGATTTCTTTTATTTGCCCAATACAACAAAACTTTATGCTTGTCCACTATTTTAATCCCTCTTTTAAGTTCTATAGCTCCCATTTCAGCCAAAGGTTTTAACGCGTTGTTAATTGTGCTAAGTGAAAATCCTAAGAGTTTTGAAAGTTCCAATTGTGTTAATCTTTTTCCAGACTCTAGGACTTCACGAATAACGATTTCTGCCTTTAGCATATTTTCTTTGTTAAGAAAATTTATTTATAAATATTTCGAAAAATTTCGAAACTTACATTCCGTTAAAATTACAATAAGCGGAAAACGCCGGGGGTGGGATTTGAACCCACACGGGCTTACGCCCACTGGCTTTCTTTAAGAACTCAAGGCCAGCGCACTACCAGGTTATGCGACCCCGGCACAATTAAAAATAAATTCGACGTTTAAAAATTTTTTCAAAACACACCAAGCAGATGCATTATCAATTTTTCAGCAGCTCTAACAAATTCTATTGCTTCTGGTGCAGAAATTTCTACACATGTTTTATTAACCCTTTCTATTTTTGTTTCATTACCAACAACAAGATATACAACAGCTGTATTTTTTGTTGCGTTATCACAAGAAATTTCAGGATAATAAGCAAATCTTGTTTTCATCCCTAAACCAGTTAACCTAAAATCAAGTTCATACAAAGCAAGGACTGTATATTTGTGCTTACCAGAATAAAGATTTTCAGCTTCTTTTGTTCTTGCTATGTAAACAGTTCTACCAGGCTTAAAAATGTCTTTTACAAAATCCATTGAAATATTTTCTAAATCCATTGGTGAGAATCTAAATGGCACGTGATAAACTTGGTTAACATGTTTAACAGCATTGCCAACTAGCACAACACGTGTGATGTTGAAATTACCAACATGTAAATAACCAACATCTTTGTCATATTTTATATAAAAACTAAAATTCTCTCCGTAGGGGCTTGTGTAAATATAATGTGATTTTTCCTTGGCATGCTGTTTAATTGCCCAAAAAGAGAAGACTATTCCAAGAATTATTACCGCTGCTATAACACTATAAATAATGTGTTGCTTTTTCATAGTACACCTAACAATCTATAGTAAATCTTATATAAATATTTCTCCTGCTGAACCATGTCGCCTTGTAAAACTAAACAGTTTTCATCAATAAAAGATTTTGTTTCATTAGCATAAGAAAGTTTGATTGCTTTCTCAACAGAACAATCCTTAATAGGAAGATCTTCAGGACAATTTTCTTCTTTTGTGCATGCTATAGTAACCATAAAACCAAAATTTCTAAAAAGTAGAGAAAACTTTTGTAAGTTTTGCCATAGTAAATTATGCTGTTCAGGATCATAGAGAATGTAAATTTTTTGTGTATCAAAATTAAATTCTGGCATTGTTAAATTTTCAAGCTCCTGAGGCAAATAAGTAAAAACATGCCATTGGCCATTAATATAAGCTTGCCAACCATATTCTGTTTTCACAAATTTATAACCATGATAGCTGACTTTTTTTGTTCTCTCGCTTAATCCATAATAAAACATGGATAACACCATTAAACAAACCATAAATATCCCTATTAAGATTGTATAAAATTGCTTTCTTTCTATCTTTGGCATAAATTTTTAAGAAACAGAAAAAATAAAAATTTATCTCTTTTTTCCTTAAATCTCAAGAATAAAACAAAAGCTAAAAACCAAAGACAATATTTTTTAAATAAATAAAAGAAAAAAAGAAGTTTAAGCGACTTCTATTGGTGTAATGGCTTTTGTTTCGTCTGCTACTGTTGCTAGCTTGTCGTCATTTGTCAAGTCTTCAGCGGCTGCTTGTGTGTCTTCTGCAGAGTAACCTGCTACAACTAATGCTACATTGTCGCCACTTTCAACAAGTTGTAATATTCCCTTGCCAGCTTCGAATCCTCCTTGACAAGCTGGCCACTCTGTTGTTGATCCAAGTAAGCTAGCTGCTAATTTGTTAGCACATGGTCCTCCTACTACGATTACGTTTTCTGAAATTGGCGGTTCTATTTCTGAGTCAAGTACGAGGTTGTAAGTCAATTCGCCACCAGTAGTAGCCGAAGCTCCTATTTTCACATCAGCATATGCCACATCTTCCGGATACCAGATTTTAACTATTTCTGAATCCGAGTCATGAAGCACTCTTGTACCATAAGACGTTCTACCTAACTTTATATCAGAATTTTCATCATCTTTCTTTGACGTGGTTACTCCACTCACTGTCGTGCTAAATTCTTCATCTGCTGAGTCGTAAGAAAGCGTTATTGTAAGGTTACTTAGCGAGGTGTCGTCTCCGATATTATTGTTGTCTTCTGCAAACTTAAATGCACAAGTTGTGTTTGATGTTATGTCTGTTACATTATTGAGGAAGTAGATGTAACCACCGTTTTTAGTCTGCCACCTTGGCTCTGAGCCATAGTAAAGGTCGTCGAATACAATTGTCGCGTTCTCGTTGGTGGCATTGGTAAGGTGTATGGTTAACCACTCACTTAATTTTTGTGGTTGGAGATATCCTGTAGAGTTAATATCTACCTCATAAGTATCATCGGTGTCAATTACTTTAATGGTCGCTTTATTTTCGTCCAAATCTATGCTATCTATCTCTCCGATGTGGAAAATCTCATCGTCACCGCTTCCTTCCGAGTATAGGAAGTATATGTTTCTAAAGTCTGAGGCATCATCAAAAGTCGTATCTCCTGTAAAGTTCATATACTGTGTGCTATTTATTGATGTGCCTTCGGAAAGCACAAGGGGTTCGTCGTCGTCAACACCCCAATACATATTCTTATCGTCTTTTATTACACACACAGCCAATTCAGAAATGCTATCTCCTTGGATGTTATCTACCGTTAAAGTTGCTTCTTCACTGGCAGACGCATCTATCACTATTTCTTCTGGATTTTCTTCTACCACTTCGTTGAATACAACACTGATAGACCCAAATATGGGGTCTTCTAAACTTTCACCTGGTGCTAAATATAAGTCATTCTCAGGTGCGTATGTTATGTTGAAACCTTCCCATTGACCTGAACCCATTATATGGGCTTTGGAATATTTCACTTCTTCACCATTTACTTTAACCCTCTTGTTATCCTCAAGCTCTATTTTATGAGCCCCGATTGCTAATTTACACATATCTGTATCCATTCCTTGTTCGTGCATTGGTATAGCATCTAAAAGTCCGATTACCAATCCGTTGGACTCAATGATCTCTCCTATCTCCATAACTTCTTTCTCTCCATCTGGTAATACAACTACACACTTTGCTGGTGTCTCATCAGAAACTCCTTCTACCTTAACGCCGCTCCCAGCTTCTTCTCCTTCTTTAATTGCCACTGTCTGCTCTCCAGACAAGAGTGTTAATTTGTCTACACTTCCACTAGATAGGTGCGCGTCTATAATGGTATAAGGTTTACCTAAAATCATTATTTCTTGTCCTTCAAGCATATCCTCATCTGTGACATTTATTTCATCACCACTTTTGAATTCCAATTTATAGGTCCATGCAGGTCTATCTTCATCTCCTTCAAATTTTAAATAATCGCCAGTTGGAGAATTTTCCCTATCCTTATCTTGCTCATAGCTGTAAATGCCTGTATCTGTGCTCTCAAATAAAATCTCTTGCTCGTAGTCGTATTTTGAATGGTGAACTCCGTCTTCAAATACCTGGTCTGAAAGAAGACTTAGATCAGATTCGTCCAAGCCTGTTGTTAAGATGTTTGCTAT